>CAZDMC010000008.1:0-17456 GCA_964506335.1 uncultured Methylomarinum sp.
GCCCGTATGAAGCTTGCGTAATACGGGAGATTCGACGGTAAGAACCCCGTATTACATTGCGTTTCATACGGGCTACAACCAACAGTCAGACCACTGGTTCATCCCTGTAAAAGCGGTATTAAATAAAAAGACAATGCAGTAATAATTAATATGGCGATAATATTAAGAATAATCCCTGTTTTCACCATTTCCAATACACTGACTTTGCCACTGCCAAAGACAATAGCATTAGGCGGTGTGGCCACCGGAAACATAAATGCACAGGATGCCGATAGCACAGCAGGTAACATCAGCCAGACCGGTGAAACCTCTATTATTTTCGCGGTTGAAATTAAAATAGGCATCACTAGTTGAGTGGTTGCCGTATTTGAAGTTAATTCGGTTAATAAATTCATGCCGCTAGAAACCGCTAAAATCAATAGGGGTAAGGAGACTGATTTAAGACCCTGCAATTGTCCTGCCAGATATACTGACAAACCGCTTTCTGAAAACCCGTAAGCTAAAGCAAAGCCACCACCAAATAATAAAACTATAGACCAGGGTAATTCGGCAAAAACCTGATGATCCAGAAGTCTTTCTTTATCCCCCTTTACAGGAATAAAAAATAATAAAGTAGCCATGGTAATGGCTACCGTACCATCATCAATTAAACTTCCATAGGGTAACCAGCTTGCCCAGCCCTGAAAAACAAATTCGCCGCCAATTTTAATGCCTTTACGACTAACCCAAAGGATGGCTGTCATTAAAAAAACCAGCAATACTGCTTTCTCCGCAAAACTTATTGGCCCAAGTTCCGTTTTTTCTCTAGCGACCAATTGTTTGAGATTACCTGCATTGGGTAGTTTTCTTAAATATAATAAGCCAATAATAAAGTAAACACAGAATAATAAACTTATACCAATGGGAACGGCAATCATCATCCATTGAGAAAATCCTATCGACTCTTCATTCACCAGTTGATAAAATTGAGCAAACACTAAATTAGGTGCCGTTCCTACCAAGGTCATCATTCCCCCGATTGAAGCTGAATAGGCAATTGCCAGTAACAAACCGACAGTAAAACGATGCATTTCTGTAGCTGACATGAATTGTTCACATCGAGTGATAATGGCTAAGGCAATAGGTAACATCATTAATGTGGTTGCTGTGTTTGATATCCACATTGAAAGCCCGGCGGTTGCCAGCATAAAACCCAGAACAAGGTGCAAGGGATGTCCGCCAAAAAGAGCCAAAACATTTAGTGCTATGCGTTTATGTAAATTCCAGCGTTGCATAGCTAGTGCAATCATAAAGCCACCGATCAGTAAAAAAACGGTTGAGTTCATATATTGACTGGCTGTGGCTTTGCTTGAAGCGATTCCTGACAATGGAAAAAGTATCAGGGGAATTAATGCGGTTGCCGCCAGAGGTATTGCTTCGCTAATCCAGAAAATAGACATCATCACAGCAATGGCAGCCATTGTAGTTGTTTGCTGGTTATTGCCAATATCGGTAAAAATTAAAATAGCCATTGGCACAGTGAGACCTGTCGCTAAGCCTATTTTTTTCAGCATGACTGTTATTTATAAATCTAAAGCCTGTGCGAATGAATCCGCAGCTACCGGTGGTATTCGGGGCTAAATTCATGAACGGCATCCACCATTACTTTTACATGTTCAGGATTAACATCGGGTAAAATACCATGTCCCAGATTAAATACATGCCCTGAGCCCTGGCCGTATTTCTGTAAAATTGTTTTCACCTGCTGTCTTATTCTTTCGGGTTCTGCATAGAGTGAAATAGGATCCATATTTCCCTGTAATGCCACTTTGTCGCCTACTCGCTGACGAGCCTTGGCAATATCTGTTTGCCAATCTAATCCTAAAGCACTGTATCCGGCATCAGCCATATCTTCTAGCCACAAACCGCCACCTTTAGTGAAGAAAACCGTAGGCACTTCTTGGCCGTCAACATTAGTTTTTAATAATGAACGCACTTGCCTGGCATAATGTAAGGAAAACTCATTATAGTCTTCCGTAGAAAGCATACCTCCCCAGGTATCAAAAACCATTACGGCTTGCGCGCCTGCTTCAATTTGTGCATTCAAATAAGCGGCTACTGATTGTGCTAATTTATCCAGCATTTGATGCATGGCTCGAGGTTTCTGATACATTAAACCTTTTACTTTTTGAAAGCTTTTACTGCTTCCCCCTTCAACCATATAAGTGGCCAATGTCCAGGGACTACCGGAAAAACCGATTAAAGGTACACGGCCCTGTAAATTTTTCCTGATCAAACTAACGGCATCTATCACATAACTTAATTCTGCAACCGGGTCTGGAACTGATAATTTTTTAATATCGCTTTCCGTTCTGATTGGGTTTTTGAATTTTGGTCCTTCACCCTCAATAAAATAGAGTCCCAAGCCCATTGCATCAGGAATGGTCAAAATATCTGAAAATAAAATCGCCGCATCGAAATCAAAGCGTTGCAAAGGTTGTAAAGTGACTTCACAGGCTAATTCGGGGTTGGTACATAAATTCATAAAGCTACCGGCCTTTGCCCGCGTTGCTTTATATTCAGGCAAATATCGGCCTGCCTGCCTCATCATCCATACCGGCGTTTTATCAACCGGCTGTTTCAACAAGGTTTTTATAAAAATATCATTTTTTAAAGCTGTCATAGATTATTGTTCGTTATTTATACTTTTTTGTAATATTGCAAAATTTCTTACCCATGACTTTCTAAACTCAACAGGTAATGATTCCATTTTGTTTGATGCTGTTACATGATTTTTATAGGCACCATAAATCAAAACAAACAGCCTTTTTCCTTGTTCGCCTTTTCTAAAATAGCGAAGTTCTTTTTTTAAATCACTGTTTTTTTTCAGAAACTCAAGTACCGCCTGGCGATTAGATAAAACCATCAGTTGTATTGTATATTGTTTTTTTGCTTGCGCTAAAATCCACAGCCTATCATCTTTTATCTCTCCACTTGTTGTTGGCTCTTTTTTAGGGACATGCACCTTAGCTGTTTTTTTATCCTTAACAATAGCAACGGGCTTTTCAGGTGGAATAATATCATCGGTCTTTTTAGCTAATTCAAGCTTATTAATCACAATTTTTTCAACAACGTCTGTTTTTATATTTTCTTTAGGTTTTAGAGTAGGAACTATTGCTTCATTGCTCTCAGTCACCTGAATTTCTTTATTGTCCAACTGATTTTCTAACCGTGGTTTTTTAACTATGGCATGGCCTATCACCCGATCAATTTCTTTCTCAACCGAAACAACAGCTACGCTCTTGCGTTCTTTTTTAATCTGTTCTACGGCTAATTTATCTATTTTAATTTCTATTTCTTGCCGCACTATGGGGGGAAAAATTTCAACAACTTCTGCTTTGGGTAATAGCAATGATTTTTTTGTTTGTACGCCATTAATGGTAATGGCTTCATTAGTATCATTAAGCATAAAAAAACCGATTCCAGTTGTTACCATAATCGCCAAAAAAACCAGTATTCCCCAGCTTAATCCACCGCCAGCACTATAATTAGACAAGTCAGGTAGCTCTGACATTATTTTTCCTGGAATACCGTGTGTTTTTTGATATAAGCTGGCAATCATGCGCTCATTGATGGCATGAAATGGAACAATGGCTTTGGGTTGTCGTGATAAATGCTGTAAAAAAAGCGCACACTGACTTTGGCTTAATGGCGGCATTTCAATAAAATGACAGTCATCAATCGCTTTATCTGAACTGATTTTTAAATGCAATTCGTCATGCGTTAAAGAAAATACTATCCTTATACTCTGGCTTGTGCTCGCATATTGAATAAGCGTTGAAATCAGCCCAGGTACTAACTGTCCAGCGGCTTCAATAATAATAACTAATTTTTGATTCTGCTTGTCAAGAGCCGATAAAATGGCTGAAAATTCCTGGTTTTTAAAGGCTTCATCACTTTGCTGAGCAAACTTGACAATCTGTTCCTGAATACTTTCAAAACTTAAATTTGAGCTTGCCTTAATCGTTAGCAGTGGCCAGACCTCACCTTTACGCTGCTTTAATTCGGCTAATAAGGTTGTTTTACCTATACCTTTAGGACCACAGATAACCAGTGACTGGCTGAGATTGGCGAGCAAATGAATCAACAAATCCAGTTTTTGAGCACGTTCCAGGGTAATTAGCGATATCTCGGCTGATTTTGCAGTTACCAGCGGGCTAGTCGTTCCCTGATAAGCAGTCAACGTCTGGTTATTTGCCATTTTTTTTTTTATTGTTTTGGAGAAGCATTTGATCTACACTGACCGGTAATGCCGCTTTACCTATGGCTTCCAATAAAATAACTCTTATTTTTCCATCTAAATTTTTCTTATCTACCAACATTAAGTCAATAAACTGAGCTACATTCATTTCTTTTGGAGGAATTACTGGAAGTTTTGCCAGTTTCAGTAAATTAATAATCCGGTCAACGTCCTGTACAGAAATCCAGCCCATTCTATGCGATAAATCAGCAGCATAACAAAGGCCAATAGCCACTGCTTCACCATGAATATAAACACCATAACCCATGCCGGTTTCTATGGCATGACCAAATGTGTGTCCTAAATTCAAAATGGCACGAATACCGGACTCAAATTCATCCTCTGCCACAATTTCGGCTTTATTAATGCATGAACGCTCGATAACATAAGCCAGTGCCTGTTTATCTCTTGCCAGTAATAAGGCGATGTTTTCTTCCAGCCATTCAAATAATGGTAAATCTCTGATTAAGCCATATTTAATAATTTCTGCTAATCCGGCGATAAGATGTCTATCATCCAGCGTATCTAATACATCAATATCGGCTATTACACATTGTGGCTGATAAAATGCTCCGATCATGTTTTTGCCTAGTGGATGATTAACGCCGGTTTTTCCTCCTACTGATGAATCTACTTGAGCCAAAACTGTGGTCGGTATCTGAATAAAAGGGATGCCTCGTTGATAACAGGCCGCAGCAAATCCACCCATATCGCCAATTACACCGCCACCCAAAGCCAGCAAGGTGCAATTACGGCTGTATTTTTTTTCTAATAAACAATTAAAAATTTTTGTCAAGTATTCCAGGTTTTTATATTGCTCGCCATCGGGAAGCTCAAGCGTTTCTATCTGGTAGCCGGTTAAATTGTCTACTAGCCGATTTAGGTATAAGGGTGCCACCGTAGTATTAGTAATTATTAATACTTGTCTGGATTGTATATGCTTTTGCAATAAATGTTGCTGCCCCAGCAAATTTGAGCCGATATAAATAGGGTATGATTTTTCGCCTAAATCGACATGCAAGGTTTTCATTGCTTAGCTTTCAGCGGATTGATATTCATTCAAAATCTTTTGTACTACCATTTTACTTTGCATGGCACTGGTTTCTATTTTAAAATCGGCACAGGATAAATAAAACGCCTCTCTTTCTGAAAACAGTGTTTCTATTTTTTTTCTTGGGGTATCGGTTTGAAGTAAAGGTCTTTGTGTATCTCTTTTGGTTCGTTGCAATATTTTATCAACAGAACATTGCAAATACACCACAAATCCATTTTCTTTTAATCGTTGTCGATTAGCTTCTTTAATAATCACCCCACCGCCAGTAGCCAAAATAATGCCATTAAGCTGGGTGAGTTCTTTTATCATAGTTTGTTCGCGAACTCTAAAACCTTCTTCTCCCTCGTATTCAAAAATGGTTGGAATATCAACACCGGTTAGTTCTTCAATGGCTTTATCACTGTCGTAAAAGGGTAAATGCAACACCTTGGCCAGCTGTCTGCCAATAGTTGTTTTACCTGCCCCCATAAGGCCAATTAAATAAATATTATCTGCTTGCTTCATTATTAACCGAATATATTAAACCTATAAAAAAGGGGGCATTATGCCCCCTTTTTTGATTTTTTGTAGTTTCTTATCTTACAGATAAAGTATCTTTTATTATTTTGGGGGTTACAAAAATCAATAATTCTTGTTTTCTTTCACCCTGTGTGTTCTTTCTAAATAAAAAACCGATGCCAGGTAAATCACCAAAAAATGGAATTTTAAAGGTTTCTTTTGCATTGTCTCCTTCATAAACCCCTCCCAGCACAATGGTTTCGCCATCTTTTACTCGGACAATGGTTCCAATTTCTCTTTTATCAATACCACCGGCTAAATTTGGCGCATCTCGTTTAATCAATAATTCCATAATTACGTCACCATCAGGCGTAATTTGTGGTGTTACATTTAATTCTAACACTGCATCTATTAATTCGGTCTGTGTGCCGTCCTGACTCACTGTAGTAAACGGTATTTGCACCCCTTGCTTAATAAAGGCGAGTTCTCTATCCGAGGTCATTACTCGAGGGTTTGCCAGCGTTTCACCTCTATTTTCATTTTCTAATGCGGATAATTCTAAATTAAGAACATAATCTGCACCTCGTGCTAAAGTCAGTCCTAATGCTCCTACCGGATGATTGTTTATGGCACTGGCAGCTAAATCCACCAGAAGCTCACGCGATCCACCAGCACCTACAGTTACTGATGTAGCAAAAGTTCCTCCACCGTCTCGAGCTACCGTTTCAATACCAGTTATAGGATCAACTGTTACTCTACCTACAGGAAGCCCTGATGTCGCACCAGATCCAATGCCAAATAGCGTACCTTCGTCGCCAATATTACCCGCTTTTGCCACCCCAAACTTAATACCAATTTCCTGAGCAAAGTTAGTATCAGCAATTACTATTCGTGCTTCAATCATCACTTGTCTTACTGGCACATCAAGAATTCTGATCATTTTTCTGATTTCTCCAAGCTGCCTGGCGGTATCCTTGACTATGATGGTATTGGTTCTTGAATCTACGGATGAACTGCCTCGAAAAGACAGTACGCCCTGTGTTTCACTTCTCTCCGTTGCGCTATTTCTACTGGATGTTGAATTTGTCCCCAATCTTCCGCCCAAAATATTTGATTGGGTTCGAGAAGAATCTGAATCAGATGATGATCTGACAACATTGGAGCCGGTCAGTAACACTTGAATATCTTCCGCTTTTGCATAATTAATCTGAATATATTCAGTGATTAAGGGTTCAAGTTGTTCAACCACTTTTTTAGCGGCCAATTCCTCTTCTTCAATCTTGATAATTTCCGCCAATGGTGCAATAAAAATAACATTACCGGTTTTTCTTTTCGCCAAGCCATTAGATTTCAGGATAAAGTCTAAAGCCTGATCCCAGGGCACATCATTCAGGCGCAAGGTCACTGTTCCACCCACAGAATCAGCAGCTATTATGTTAAGGTCAGTAAAATCTGCAAGAATCTGTAATACTGACCTGACTTCTATATTCTGAAAATTTAATGATAATTTATCCCCTATATAGGTGGTTTTTTGTTTTAACAGTGCCTCTTTTTCAGCCGATGTTAAGGGCATAAATTCAACCGTTAACAAACCATCCGATTGATAAGAACTGTAATCAAAATTTCCATCATTGGGGGTGATAGTAATGGTGACTCCGGCACCTCTGCTTTGAACATCAAATTTTTGTACAGGGGTAGCAAAATCAATCACATCAAAACTCTTCATTAATGCTTTTGGAAGTCGGGTATTCAGGAAGTTTAAAACAATCTTTCTGCCCTTTTTCTTCATATCAACCACGGTATTAGGCTCAGAAAGTTCGATCAGTAAACGCCCTTGACCTTTTGATCCCCTGCGAAAATCAATATTATTAATGGATTGTTCAGGCAGCAGGTTTGAAACCAGGCGGTCAACTTTCTTGACTCTAGTCACTGAACTGGGCGCACTTTTTGAACTGATTGCACTGGCGGGTTTCAAGATAACATAAACCTTATTGCCCTCTACTTTTGTTTCAAATGGCACGGCTTCCGTTAGATTAATAACAACACGCGTTCTGCCTGATACACTCACTACAAAAGCGGTACTGGCCGCCCCCTGGTTAATGGCATACCTTTTTTGACTCAGGGCACTTTTGACGCCAAAAAAATCCAGTGCAATTCTTGCTGGATTGACTGTTTGAAATACTTTGGGTGTAATAGCAGAACCATTCATGCCTATCTGAATTTGCAGTTTACCTCCCGCTAAAGAAGCAAAGTTCAAATCGGTTATCGCGGGTTCATCTGCTGATACCAGGGATGTTTGTATCAGTAACAGTAAAATCCCTGTAGCAAACCAGACATATCCGGGTAATTTTTGTAAATTCATTGTTTTATTTTTTTGCATACTCATTATTCAACCCTTATAACTCAACCAGTGCAATTGACTGAGGTTGTTTGCGCCAGGTACCTGGCGCATCAGGCACTATTTCTACCAACTCAATCTTATTATCGGTAATACGACTGATTTGGCCATAGTTACGTCCCATATGATTGCCTTTCTTTACTCGATGAATAGTACCGTCACTGGCTTTAATTAATGCCCATAGTCCGTTATTTATGGTGAGTGTCCCTACCATCCTTAATGTATCCAACGAGTATTCTTCCAGCTCTTCTTTTCTTCGCGAAGTATTGGGGCGTATCCCGGAATTTGCAGTAACATCATCCAGGTCTCCAGTTTCCGCAAGTCTTTCTACCGGTCGAAAAGGGTCGCGTAAACCTTCTGGATTAAAAATAAAGGGCTCTACAATTTTTATTTCCGGTAAAGGTTTAATAGTTCCTTTTGGTCTGGCTTTAATGTTATTAATATATTGCCTCAAGTCACTGACATCACTACCGACACATCCTGCTAAATTAACAGCAAGCAAACAACAAGCCATTTTCATAAAACGCTTTAATACAGGGCAAAAACCGTTTTTAACTAACCACATTATTTTCTCCCTCTCCGTCCTTTTTTCTTAACCTCTCCAGTCTCTTCATTATAGGTTTTAATGGTTGCTTTCATGGTTAACAGTGGGCTGGTTTTAGGAGTAATAGCTATATCATGAACCGTGACAATACGCGGTAAAGAAGCTAAACCGCTTACAAATAAACCCAATTGTTCATACTTTCCTATAACCTCGATACTAATCGGCAATTCGGAATAAAAATCTTTTCTTATGGTATTTGTTGGCTTAAAAAGACGAAACTCCAGGCCACTGGCTAAACCCGTTTGAGAAATATCGATTAGTAAATTTGCCACTTCTGCTTTTGTTGGCATTTGCTTAATCATTTCACCCAGCGAGGCTTCAATTTGCGTTAATTGATCTCGATAATCAGGTAGATTTATAGCTTTGCGTTGTTTAGCTTCAAATGATGTTTTTAAGCTCTGTTCCTTTTGCTCTAACTGTTCTAACTCACTCAGTTGGTCAAGTGTAATAAAATAAATAAATGCTGCTGCTACCAAGGCAGAAACCAAAGCGATAGTGGCTATTTTTACAGGTAAAGGCCAGGTGCCCGCCGCATTATAATCCCAATTTACGTCCGATAAATTCATTCTTTCTCAGCCTCTTGATCTTTTTCTTTGTTTTCCCCCTGTTTAGCACGCATAGAAAAAGTATTTAAGGAGCCCTGGTTTTTTTTCCCGCTTCCTTTAATGACATCCAGCAGCGGAGATTCTAGCCAGGCAGAGGCATCTATGCCGCGCATAAAGGCTGATACTCTAGCATTTGATTGCGCTTTACCGCTAAAAGCCAGATTTTTTCCTGTTTGGGTGAATTTTGAAAGAAATATGCCATCTGGGGTGACTTTTGCTAGCTCGTCAAATAAATGAACTATTTGCGGGCGACTTTCTTGCAGGGTTTGAATGACTTCAATTTTAGTTAATAATGTATTCTTTTTTTCATCTATATCTTTAATTTCTTTTATTTTTTTATTAACAAAGCGAATTTCTTCATCTAACATGGAATTGCGTCTTTGCTGATAGTCTTTCATATCTTCAATATAGATCCAGATGGCTCCAAGCAATAGCAAAGTGACTATAGCGCCAGCCGTTATGGCTACTATAAAGTCTTGTTGTTTTTGTTGCCTAAGCTCTTCACGCCAGGGGAGTAAATTAATTTTTGCCATTAATCAAAACTCCTTAAGGCTAAACCACATGCAATCATCATAGCGGGAGCATCATTACTTAAACTTTGTGGTTTTACTTTATTGGATAAGGCCATATTGATAAAAGGGTTAGACACATACGCAGGTATCCCTAAGTTTTGCTCAACCAGTTTCTCAAGTCCGGGTATTGAAGAACAGCCGCCCGCTAGCACAATGTTATCAATGCCTCTATTGGCACTTGAGGATACAAAAAATTGCAAGGAGCGAGCTATTTGCTGAACCATGGCTTTTTTAAACGGCTCTAAAACATCAGAGATATAATTATCGGGTAAGCCGCCATGCCTTTTCGCTAACCCCGCTTCCTCATAAGACAAGCCGTAGCGTCGCTGAATTTCTTCGGTTAATTGCTTGCCCCCAAAACCTTGTTCTCGGGTATAAACGGTTCGACTGTCATGGAGTACATTCAATGTTGACATGGTTGCGCCTACATCAATAATTGCAATGGTTTGATTATCAATAGCATCAGGTAGCTGGTCTGCTAATAAAGAAAAGGCTTTCTCCATTGCAAACGCTTCAACATCAACAATCCTGGCTTTTAATCCGGCACTTTCCAATGCTTCAACCCGGTCTTCTACATTTTCACGCCGAGACGCAGCTAATAGAACATCCACCATTTCTGGATTATTTTCAGTTTCTTGCTGTATTTCAAAATCAAGATTAACTTCATCCAGCGAATACGGCACATATTGGTCGGCTTCAACCAGTATCTGCTCTTCCATTTCATCTTCCGTTAAAGAGCTCGGCATAGAAATAACCTTGGTCATCACCGATGAGCCTGCAACTGCAACACAGGCTTGCTTAGTTTTGGTTCCTGATTGCTTGACAGCGACTTTAATGGCATTGGCAATAACATCCATATTGGTTATGCTCTTATCTACTACCGAATCCTGAGGTAACGGTGCAACAGCATAACTCTCTACTTTATAACGTGCGCCAGAACGACTCAATTCCAGTAATTTAATGGCTGCTGTACTGATATCAATACCAAGAACGGCAGATTGTCCTCTGTTAAACCAGCTCATGCATGAATCCTGTTTATCATGTAATTCTCAATCATTGTTATTTTTGCTGTCACCAGATTTTCTATTTTAGTTAATGCTGAGTACAAGGCATTTAAATACGCCCAACGGAGTCAGGAATCATTAGCAAGGAATGGAAAGCTAAAAAATTGACCGTGCAGAGCAATTATCTGAAACAATCAAAATTACTTTACTTATGGAGTATAGTAGTCTTTTCCTATTTTCATACTAAGATACAGTGTTTTTTTGTTTGTTTATAACATCTCGACTGATTTATTAAAAAATAATTGCTATGTTTAACAAAGATATTTATTTGTTTTCCAGAATTAATCTTAGCTTGTTATCGCTGTTTTTGACTATGGATGAATAGCATTCCAGTCATTGTTTCCTCAAGCCAATTTATTACACTAGCAATGACGGCACATGTTATAAATACACTCTCCTGATATTTTATTTTTTTCTTGCGGAAATTTTGTGTCTATCAAACATTTGTTAAAAGCAGTTTTTAAATGGATTTTTTTCCTTTTTACCTTATCTACTCTTTGCATAATAGTCATCAGTTATTTCTTTGTTACTGATCTTAAAAGTGAACTCCCTGATATTCAACAACTGCATAATGTCAAATATCAGATTCCTTTAACTGTGTATAGCCATGACCATCTCTTGTTAGCGCAATTTGGCGAAAAGAAAAGAATACCCGTTAATATCAATGAAGTACCTCAACAACTGATTAATGCATTTCTTGCCGCTGAAGATGATAGATTCTATTCGCATCCAGGCGTGGATTATAAAGGTCTTATTCGTGCCGGGTTACAATTATTAATGACTGGTAAAAAGAAACAGGGAGGTAGTACTATTACTATGCAGGTTACCCGAAATTTTCTTCTTACCAGAGAAAAGACTTATACCCGAAAAATTAAAGAAATTATTTTATCGTTACAAATCGAACAAGAATACTCAAAAGACAAAATCCTGGAATTGTATCTCAATAAAATTTATTTAGGCCATCGTTCTTATGGAATAGTCGCAGCGGCAGCTACTTATTATGATAAGCCGCTTGCTGAGCTTGATCTTTCACAATTTGCAATGATTGCCGGTTTGCCCAAGGCACCATCATCTTATAATCCGATCACAAACCCTGAAAGAGCATTACAACGCAGAAATTATATTTTGAAAAGAATGCTTAAACTGGAATACATCAAACAAGCAGATTTAGATAGTGCAATAAATGCCCCTGTCACAGCCACAATTCATTCAAATCAACTGGATGCCCCTGCACCCTATATAGCAGAAATGGTTCGCCAAGAAATAGTCGAACAATACGGTGAAAAAGCATTTACTTTGGGGTTAAAAGTTTACACCACTATTAACAGCAAGCTTCAAGCGACGGCAACCCGTGCTGTTCAATCTGCATTACACAATTATGATCAACGACATGCTTATCGTGCTTTACCACACCCCAATAATATTGAATTTGACTCCGCCGAATTTAGCACCATTGCAGATACGCAATCCGCGCATATTATAGAAATAAATGAGGAGACTGCTACCGCTAAGCTGGGTGACAATACCTTGATTAAACTGCCTTTTGAGCAGATAAAATGGACTAAAAGATATAAATCAGTCCATAATTTATTAAAATTAAATGACCTGGTCAGAGTCCGTCAACTTGACAATGACATGTGGACTTTAGCTCAAATACCGGCTGCCGAAGTGGCTTTTGTGGCCTTAAACTCAAAAAATGGTGCTATCCTGGCTTTATCTGGCGGATTTGACTTTTTTTATAATAAATATAACCGCGTTATTCAATCTAAACGACAACCGGGTTCCGGTTTTAAGCCCATTATTTATACTACTGCATTAGAACATGGCTTTACTGCAGCCAGCTTAATTAATGACGCACCTGTTGTTGTCGATGATTCTTCACTAGAAAGTGAATGGAGACCGCAAAACTATAGTAAAAAGTTCTTTGGTATGACACCGCTAAGAACCGCTTTACGAAAATCAAGAAACCTTATTTCTATACGTTTACTACGAGAACTTGGCATTAATAAAGTCACCAACACGGCGCTCCGTTTTGGCTTCAAACAACAGCAATTGCCTAGAAGTCTGTCTTTAGCATTAGGCAGTGGACATGCAACGCCTTTACAAATGGCTACTGTTTATTCCGTTTTTGCTAATGGTGGTTTCCTTGTTAAACCTTATTTTATTGATCGGATTGAAGATAATAAAGGTAAAGTCTTGTTTCAGGCGACTCCGAAAATAGCGTGTCCTGCCTGTGATAATGAGGTTTTAGATAGTAATCGCTATGCTTCGCGTATTATTTCACCAAGAATTAACTTTTTAATGAATTCTTTACTAAGAGACGTGGTACAAAGAGGGACAGCAACTAAAGCAAAGGTATTAAATCGAACCGACCTGGCTGGAAAAACAGGTACCACCAATGATCAGCGAGATGCCTGGTTTAATGGTTTTAGTGCAGGTATAGCCGCTTCTGCCTGGCTGGGTTTTGATACTGCAAAACCTTTAGGGCGTAATGAAACGGGAGGAAAAGCGGCGCTTCCTATATGGATTGATTTTATGAAAGAAGCTTTAAAGGGTAGGCCAGAACAAGAACTGCAACCCTCTGCTGGAATAAGTCAAGTCTATATTGACCCAAAAACAGGCAAACTAGCAATGCCTGATAGCGAAGGAATTTGGGAGTTTTTTCGAAATGAGAATATTCCGACAGAATATTCTCATGTTGATATTGCGATAGACGATTTAGAGGAAGCGGAAGAAGAAAGTTTATTCTAAATTAGAGACTGTCTTATTTTTAACGAGCCAGTCTCTAAATTTTTTTGATCGTGTCTCCACTACCTTTCTGTTACCGACTTATAATCTCGTACATCATAACCGGTATATATCTGACGAGGTCGGCCAATCCGCTGGCCTGGCTCAGACATCATTTCTAGCCAGTGAGAAACCCAGCCTGCCGTTCTGGCAATGACAAACATCACGGTAAACATGTCTTCTGGAATTTTCAGTACTTTATAAATAATACCGGAGTAAAAATCGACATTGGGATACAATTTTTTCTCAATAAAATACTCATCTTTCAAGGCATACTCTTCCAGTGCCAAGGCTAGTTCAAACAAAGGATCATCACTGGGAAATTTTTCTAATACTTCATGACAGGTTTCACGCGTTATAGTGGCTCTTGGGTCAAAGTTTTTATAGACCCGATGGCCAAAACCCATTAACCTAAAAGGGTCGTTTTTGTCTTTGGCTTTAGCAATAAACTCTGGAATTCTATCGACTGTACCAATTTCTGCCAGCATACTCAAAACAGCTTCATTGGCTCCGCCATGAGCAGGTCCCCACAAAGCAGAAATACCTGCGGCAACACAGGCATAAGGATTGGCACCGGTACTGCTAGCCAGTCTAACTGTAGAAGTACTGGCATTTTGCTCATGATCAGCGTGTAAAATAAATAGTAAATTCAGGGCTTTGACTGCAACAGGATCAATATAATTATTTTCATCAATATACTGCTGGCCTGGCAACGAAAACATCATATTCATGAAATTTTCACAATAACCCAAATCCAGACGCGGATATATGAAAGGCCAGCCGACAGAATGTCGATGACTTGCTGCTGCAATGGTTGATACTTTTGCTACCATTCGCATCGCAGAAATACGACGATGTTCAGGATCATTCATATCCAGCTCACTATGATAGAAAGCGGATAGAGATCCCATAACGCCAACCATCATAGACATAGGGTGGGCGTCATAATGAAAGCCATTGAAGAAAACCCTCAAGGCTTCATGAATCATTGAATGTTGCTTGATTTCGTGGGTAAACGCGAATAATTCATTTTCTTTGGGTAGCTCTCCATTCATCAGCAAATAAGCAACCTCAAGAAATGAGCTATTCTTTGCCAACTGTTCTATGGGATAACCCCGATACAGTAATACGCCTTTGTCTCCGTCTATATAAGTAATAGCACTTTGACAGCTTGCCGTAGACATAAAGCCTGGGTCAAAAGTAAATGTGCCTATTTCTTTATGCAAAGTACCTATATCCACAGCAGGGGTGCCGACAGTACCATGCCGTAGAGGAAGCTCAACCTCTTTGTCTGTTGCGTTATTTCTAATTGTTACTGTATCTTTAGCCATGCTAGTACCCTTTGACTTAGGAAGCCACTCTCTACAGAAAATGCAGACGTCGCTTATTTTCCGAATCGCTTACGGAATTTATCAACGCGACCGGCTGTATCAACCACTCTTTGCTTGCCTGTATAAAAAGGATGGCATGAAGAACAGACTTCCACATGTAAGTCTTTAGCTAATACTGAGCCCGTTTCAAATTTATTACCACAACCACATGTTACAGTAATTTGTTTATATTCAGGATGAATTTCTGGTTTCATTTTTGATTCCAAACTGCCTTAATTAGGGAGTACATATTTTAGAGAACTGAGTATAATACGATTTACTCCATATTTTCGCAACTATCAATTCAATATGCGTATTATTTCATTGAATGCAAATGGTATTCGAGCCGCTGAACGAAAAGGTTTTTTCTGGTGGATGGCAAAACAAAACGCTGATGTTATTTGTATCCAGGAAAGCAAAGCCCAAACCGAGCAATTAACAGCCGAAGCTTTTTGGCCTAAAGGCTACCATTGTTTCTATCATGATGCAGAAAAAAAAGGCTACAGTGGCGTAGCGCTCTATTGCAGGCAAAAACCAGACCAAGTGATTAAAGGCATGGGCAACAAAGAGTTTGATTGTGAAGGACGCTATATTGAAGCCGTATTTGGAGATTTAAGCATCTCTTCATTGTATATGCCCTCCGGCTCTGCAAAAGAACAACGCCAGCAAGTCAAGTACCGTTGCATGGATCACATGATGCACAAGCTTGAAGCCATGAAATCTGCCAAACAAGATCATATTATTTGTGGCGACTGGAATATTGCCCATAAAAATGAAGATATTCGCAACTGGAAAGGCAATCAAAAAAATTCAGGCTTTTTACCCGAAGAGCGTGCCTGGCTGGACACCCTATTTGATGAAGTCGGCTTTATTGATGCCTTTCGCGAATTAGAGCAACAAGACCACCAATATACCTGGTGGTCTAATCGCGGCCAGGCACGAGCCAATAATGTGGGCTGGCGAATTGATTATCAAATACTGTCACCGAACTTTAAAAACAGCGCTAAAGTCATAGCCACAGAAATATACAAAGGCCAGAGTTTTTCCGATCATGCCCCGTTAATCATAGATTATGATTACAATATGCCAGCAACATGAACAATACCCTTCAGCCGCAAAGCTTGCTTAAAACATTATCTGCCTTTGCCCACCCCCGAGTGGTCACCCTGTTTTTTTTTGGTATTTCAGCCGGAATACCGTTGCTGTTGATTTTTTCCTCACTCAGCTTATGGTTGCGAGAAGCTGGGGTGCAGCGCGAAACCGTCACCTATTTTAGCTGGGCTGCGCTGGGTTATTCTTTTAAATTCGTCTGGGCTCCCCTGGTCGATAAATTACCCTTACCCTTGTTGACCAATCTATTGGGCAGACGGCGTGCATGGTTATTGTTATCGCAAATCATGATCATGCTTTCTATAGCGGCAATGGCATTCATTGATCCCGCTAAAGACACCCTCACCTTAATGGCATGGGCGGCTGTATTTCTGGGATTTTCATCAGCTACGCAAGATATAGTCATCGATGCCTATCGTATCGAATCAGCAGGCAGTCAGCTTCAGGCATTAATGTCATCCAGTTATATAGCAGGCTATCGAATAGGGATGTTACTGGCGGGTGCTGGCGCATTATTTTTAGCCAGTTATTTTGGCTCAACAACACAGGCCTATAACTACCAAGCATGGCAATGGTCTTATCTGCTGATTAGCAGCATTATGCTAATCGGAGTGATTACTACCTTAACGGTTGCAGAGCCCCCTACCCAAATAGTCGACAACAACTTAAACAGTCACCAGGATTACCTCGGCTTTTTATTTCTGTTTCTCGCCTCAGTTTCTGGATTTGTCGCTTGTTTTTCTTACAGTTCAGAACTGGCTGAAAATGCTAAATCACTATTGAGTACGGCTGTCTCAAACAAGCATCTGGCAGGATTCATTATTGAACTCGGTAGACTAGTCATAGCATTGCTTATTGCAGGCATTATAGGAAAACTTGTGATCCTTTCCGGCATAGTCAAACAACGCATAGTGCTACAAACCTATATGGCGCCGATTCAGGATTTCTTCCAGCGCTACGGCTCCTCTCTGGCCTGGCTATTATTAGCTTTAATCGGCTTATACCGTATTTCAGATATTGTACTCGGTGTTATTTCTAACGTATTTTATCAAGACTTGGGTTTTACCAAGCCTGAAATTGCCAGCGTAGTGAAAAGTTTTGGCTTGATAATGACA
>CAZDMC010000009.1:0-17003 GCA_964506335.1 uncultured Methylomarinum sp.
TGTGCATAAGCCATAGTAAAGTCTGTATTACTCAGTTTTTTATTGCTCACCCATACCCTCTGGGTGAGTGGTTTTTGGAAGTAATACCATGGCTAAGCTCAGGTGGTTCAGTTACTTGAGATTATAACTCTATATTCAACTGATTTTTTTAGGTTGATTACCCGGTGTAGATGGATATATTTAATTCAACATCAGCAAAACAGGAGATTACTATGAACTACAAAATAGATGATATTGATTATGAGGATTTAGATGGCCTTGCCTTAGCGGATCATATCGAGTGGAACAGCGATGAAGCCGAAGAGTTTTCAATAGATGCACTGGATTTAATTGATGAGTGAGTAATATTTTCATGGCTTGTTTGCTGATTTTATCCTGTGCTTATAATGCTCTTATTTTGAGCATAAGTTATGCCTAAACAGCTATGACCCTAACGCTATATTTTATCAGTATCAAGATTCAAAAATAGTCTGTCAATGAGAGGAAATATCCACCGGCTCCTTTCTTTTGCTTTTGTCTTGGGTTTGCTCTTCTATATATATTGAATAGAAAGAATTTCATACTCTATGTTGCCACTCGGTGCTTTAACCGTCACTACATCTTCAACTTCTTTCCCAATCAAAGCTCTGGCTATAGGAGAACTCACGGATATTCTGCCTTCTTTAATATTGGCTTCATCAACACCGACAATTTGATAAGTAACCACTTTATCGGTATTAATATCTTCAATTTCTACGGTTGCCCCAAACACAACCCGACCCCTGGCATCAACAGTAGTAACATCAATAATCTGAGCATTAGACAGTTTTCCTTCAATATCTGCTATGCGCCCTTCGGAAAAACTCTGCTGTTCTTTAGCAGCATGATATTCTGCATTTTCTTTTAAATCGCCATGCGCTCTGGCTTCTGAAATGGCTGCAATGATGCGAGGTCTAACCACGTTTTTTAATTCATCTAGCTCCGCTTTTAATTTTTCAGCACCGATGACGGTAAGAGGTACTTTATCCATTTTTAAACTCCAATTTCTTTAGCCCCTTTGGCGGACTAATAAACGATAAAGGCTGACATAAAGTCAGCCTTTTTTTAAAAATTATTTATAGCGAACTAAAAAATTCGCGCTACAATTATTTTAAGCTGGCATGTAAATCCTGTAAACAATTTACATTGCCAGCATCTAATTCACCTAAAGCATAACAAGCCGCTTTGGCACCTGACATAGTCGTATAATAAGTAACATGATGTTGCAAGGCTTCACGGCGCATTGTAAACGAATCGTTAATTGATTTCACACCTTCCGTGGTATTGACAATTAACTGAATTTGATCATTTTTAATCATATCTACTGTATTTGGTCTTCCTTCATTTACCTTATAAACCACTTCACACTCAACACCTGCTTCTTTAAGTACTTTTGCAGTTCCTTTAGTTGCGATTATCTCATAGTTTTTTTCTATCAGCATTTTAGCAATTTCAGGTGCTTTTACTTTGTCCGCTTCGCGCACACTGATTAATACCTTGCCCGAATTGCTTAAATCCACACCGGCTGCTCGTTGCGACTTTGCAAAAGCTTCACCAAAGGTTTTACCAACGCCCATCACTTCACCCGTTGATTTCATTTCAGGGCCCAGTAAAGGATCAACGCCAGGAAATTTTACAAACGGAAAAACTGCCTCTTTTACCGAATAATAGCTTGGAATTCTTTCTTTGGTGTAGCCTTGTTCTTTCAAAGAAATCCCCACCATACATAAAGCTGCAATTTTAGCCAGAGGGTAACCAGTTGCTTTGGAAACAAAAGGAGCCGTTCTTGATGCCCGTGGATTCACTTCCAGCACGTAAATAGTTTCACCTTGAATTGCAAATTGGGTATTCATTAAACCTCTAACCCCAATAGCTTCTGCCATTTTGGCAACCTGTTCTCTAAGTTGGTCTTGCAAATGTTTCGGTAAATCGTATGGAGGAATAGAGCAGGCTGAATCGCCTGAATGTACCCCGGCTTGTTCAATATGCTCCATTAAACCGCCAATGAGCAGGGTTTCACCATCATAAATGGCATCGACATCCATTTCCACTGCATCATCAAGAAAACGATCCAGTAATACCGGCGAATCATTAGAAACCGTCACCGCTTCTTTCATATAACGCCGCAGGCCCTCTTCATCAATCACAATTTCCATGGCACGTCCGCCTAGAACATAAGAAGGTCTTACTACTAGTGGATAACCCAGCTCTTTGGCTTGTCCAACGGCTTGATCGACTGACCTTGCAGTTGCATTGGGTGGTTGTTTTAAATTTAAACGTTCCAGTAATTTTTGGAAGCGTTCTCTATCTTCTGCCAGATCAATGGAATCTGGCGAGGTTCCAATAATAGGTGCTCCTGCCGCTTCCAATGCTCTAGCCAATTTTAAAGGTGTCTGTCCACCATATTGAACAATCACCCCTTTCGGTTGTTCCAGATGAATGATTTCCAGCACATCTTCCAGCGTTAACGATTCAAAATACAAGCGATCTGAAGTATCAAAATCAGTGGAAACGGTTTCAGGATTGCAATTAATCATAATGGTTTCAAAACCATGTTCTCTTAATGCCAGTGCCGCATGCACACAACAGTAATCAAATTCAATCCCTTGTCCTATTCTGTTAGGGCCACCGCCTAAAATTATGATTTTGTCTTTATCTGATACATTGGCTTCACATTCTTCTTCATAAGTCGAATACAAATAAGCGGTATCTGATGAAAATTCAGCAGCACAGGAATCTATCCGTTTATAAACCGGGCGAATATTTTGTTTATGTCGGACATTTCTAACTTCTGACTCTTTGGTCTCTAATAACTTGGCCAGACGTTGATCTGAAAAACCTTTGCGTTTTAAACGGAATAATTCGCCCTCAGCTAAAGTGGCTAAGGTTTTTTTCGATAAAGATTGCTCAGTTTCAACTAAATCAGCAATTTGCGCTAAAAACCAGGGATCAATGCGGCTGGCTTCATGGATTTCTTCAAAACTCAGGCCACTGCGGAAAGCATCGGCCACATACCATAAGCGTTCAGGCCCTGGATGACGCATTTCTCTTTGAATTTTGTCTTGTATATTTTCTTGCTGTAAATCGACAATTTCATCCAGCCCACAAAAACCAACTTCCAATCCTCTCAAGGCCTTTTGTAATGACTCTTGAAAAGTCCGTCCAATAGCCATCACCTCACCTACCGATTTCATTTGTGTGGTCAAACGGTCATCGGCTTGTGGAAATTTCTCAAAAGTAAAACGAGGTACTTTAGTCACCACATAATCTATGGTTGGCTCAAAAGATGCGGGTGTTGCTCCACCGGTGATTTCATTTTTCAATTCATCCAGTGTATAACCCACTGCTAATTTTGCAGCCACTTTGGCAATAGGGAACCCCGTAGCCTTTGAAGCCAATGCAGATGATCGAGAAACCCGTGGATTCATTTCAATCACGACCATACGGCCATCATCGGGATTAATCGCAACCTGTACGTTTGAGCCTCCGGTATCCACTCCAATTTCACGTAAAACAGCTATAGAAACATTCCGTAAAATCTGGTATTCCTTATCGGTTAAAGTCTGAGCAGGGGCTACCGTAATAGAATCACCGGTATGCACTCCCATCGGGTCAAGGTTCTCGATTGAACAGATAATAATGCAGTTATCGTTTGTATCTCGCACTACTTCCATTTCGTATTCTTTCCAGCCCAATACCGATTCTTCAATCAATAATTCATTGGTAGGTGATAAATACAGGCCGCGTTCACAAATTTCAATAAATTCTTCTTTATTATAGGCAATACCACCGCCACTGCCACCCATGGTAAATGATGGACGAATCACTGTTGGATAACCCACTTCTGTCTGTGCTGCAAAAGCCTCTTCCATATTATGGGCAGTTTTGGAACGTGCCACTTCAAAACCCAGTCTTCCCATGGCTTGATTGAACAAATTTCTATCTTCCGCCATATTAATGGCTTCTTTAGTGGCACCAATCATTTCTACATGGTATTTTTCCAAGACACCGTGTGCATCAAGATCCAATGCACAATTCAATGCCGTTTGCCCCCCCATCGTAGGCAAAACCGCATCAGGTCGTTCTTTTTCTATGATTTTTTCAACGGTTTGCCAATCTATCGGCTCAATATAGGTGGCATCCGCCATATCGGGATCCGTCATAATCGTTGCCGGATTTGAGTTTACCAGAATAACGCGAAAGCCTTCTTCTCTGAGCGCTTTACATGCTTGCGTTCCTGAATAGTCAAACTCACAGGCCTGACCTATCACGATAGGCCCTGCACCTAATAATAAAATCGATTTTATATCGGTTCTTTTTGGCATTTTTGTTAGATTACTCTGAATTATGTATTAGCTGAATGTGTATCCATCATTTCGATGAATTGATCAAATAATGACTCGACATCATGCGGGCCTGGGCTGGCCTCTGGATGTCCCTGGAAGCTCATGGCTGGACAATCAGTCCGTTTTATACCTTGTAAACTACCATCGAACAAAGAATGATAAGTAGCCTGAAGATTGTCTGGTAAAGTACTTTCATCGACAGCAAAGCCATGATTTTGACTGCTGATCATCACTCGCCCTGTCGATTTTTGCTGTACAGGGTGATTGGCACCATGATGGCCAAATTTCATTTTTTCGGTTTTAGCACCACTGGCCAAAGCCAGTAATTGGTGGCCTAAACAAATGCCAAAAATTGGGATTTTATGTTCTAAAATAGTTTGTATCGCTAAAATAGCATAATCACAAGGCTCAGGATCGCCAGGTCCATTGGAAAGAAATACACCATCTGGATTCATTGCCAATACATCTTCTGCTTTCGTAGTCGCAGGAACCACTGTCACGCGACAACCTCTGTTAGCCAATAACCGTAAAATATTGCGTTTAACCCCAAAATCATAGGCTACAACATGTTTGTTTAAGTTTGTTGCTTCTATATGGCCTTTTGCTAAAGACCAAGTGTTTTCAGTCCATTCATAGGCTCTGGAAACAGTCACTTCTTTCGCCAAATCCAGGCCTTTTAGACCAGAAAAGCCATTGATTTCGGCTCTAGCCAATTCTAGATCAATGTTGCTACCTGTAACAATAACGCCGCGTTGAGCACCTTTATCCCGTAATAAACGAGTCAATTTTCGGGTATCAATATCGGCAATAGCCACCACTTTATTGTCTATTAAATATTGCTGTAAAGATTTTTCACTTCGCCAGTTACTTAATTGAACAGGCAAATCACGTATCACTAAGCCACTGGCAAAAACATGCGTAGATTCATTATCTTCTTGAGTTGTGCCTACATTACCAATATGTGGATAGGTCAAAGTAATTATTTGGCGTGCATAGGAAGGATCGCTAAGAATTTCCTGATATCCAGTCAGTGCGGTGTTAAAAACAACTTCGCCTACTGAACACCCCTCAATACCTATAGATAGACCGTTAAATGTGGTTCCATCTTCCAATAAAAGCAAAGCAGCTGTACTCAAAATTTATCACCTTGAATGTAAAAAACGGGATAAGCCTGACGACTCATCCCGCTATAAAAAATAGGCTTAATTTTACGGAATTATGAGAAAAAATTCACTACTAATTTTAAGCGTTGATCATTGAGTCGATATAAAAACTAAACTTTATGATAAATATCCGCACCTTCATCGCGGAATTGTTTAGACTTTTCCGCCATTCCCTGTTTTAAAGCCTCCGCATCTTTAATGCCTTTTTCTTTGGCATATTCCCTGACATCCTGAGAAATTTTCATCGAACAAAAATGAGGCCCACACATGGAACAGAAATGAGCTACTTTTGCCGAATCTTTCGGTAAGGTTTCATCGTGAAATGATCGTGCTTTTTCTGGATCCAGTGCAATATTAAACTGATCTTCCCAGCGAAATTCAAATCTTGCTTTAGACATTGCATTGTCTCGGGCTTGAGCACCCGGATGTCCTTTCGCTAAATCAGCGGCATGGGCTGCAATTTTATAAGTCACAATCCCTTCACGCACATCTTCCTTATTGGGCAAACCCAGATGTTCTTTTTGGGTTACATAGCACAACATAGCACAGCCATACCAGCCTATATTTGCCGCACCAATTGCTGATGTAATATGGTCATATCCGGGAGCAATATCCGTTGTTAAAGGTCCCAGGGTATAAAAAGGTGCTTCATGACAATCCTCCAGCTGCTTTTCCATATTAATTTTTACCATGTGTAAAGGTACATGGCCTGGACCTTCAATCATAGTTTGAACATCATGCTTCCAGGCAATTTTAGTCAGTTCGCCTAAGGTTTCCAGTTCTGCAAATTGCGCTTCGTCATTGGCATCATAAATTGAACCAGGACGTAAGCCATCACCCAAAGAAAAAGAAACATCATAGGCTTTCATGATTTCACAGATGTCTTCAAAATGAGTATATAAAAAGCTTTCTGTATGATGCGCCAAACACCATTTGGCCATAATAGAACCACCGCGAGAAACAATGCCGGTCATTCTTTTTGCGGTCATCGGCACATGATGAAGGCGAACACCGGCATGAATAGTGAAATAATCCACCCCTTGTTCCGCTTGTTCAATCAGGGTATCCCGAAATATTTCCCAGGTTAAATCTTCTGCCTTGCCATCTACTTTTTCTAATGCTTGATAAATAGGAACCGTTCCGATAGGCACTGGAGAATTACGCAATATCCATTCACGCGTCTCGTGAATATTTTTACCTGTAGATAAATCCATGATGGTATCACCGCCCCAGCGAATACCCCAGAGCATTTTTTCAACCTCTTCTTCAATGGAGGAAGTTACTGCTGAATTGCCCAGATTACCATTGATTTTAACCAGAAAATTACGGCCAATAATCATTGGCTCAATTTCAGGGTGATTGATATTGACAGGAATGATGGCACGCCCTCTGGCCACTTCATCACGTACAAATTCAGGGGTTATGGTTTCTGGAATTTCAGCACCAAAACGTTCACCCGGGTGTTGTCCCTTATATAGCTCTCGCATTTTTTCCATATTCTGGTTTTCACGAATGGCAATGTATTCCATCTCAGGGGTGATAATCCCTTGTCGTGCATAATGCATTTGACTGACATTTTTGCCAGCAATGGCTTTACGAGGCTTGCGAATATGACCAAAACGCATATCAGCCGTTGCGGAATCCTGCAATCGTTCAAGACCATAATCTGAACTCGGACCACTCAGTTCTTCGGTATCGTTTCTTTCATTGATCCATGTTTCCCTGATAGGTGCTAAACCTTCATGTAAATCTATATCGACATTGGGATCTGTGTATACACCGGAAGTATCGTAGACATATAATGGCCCGTTTTTTTCCGCACCAAAATGTGCCGGGGTATCTGCCAGAGTGATTTTGCGCATGGGAACTTGTATGTCAGGCCGGCTTCCTTCAACATATATTTTTTCAGATGCGGGATAGGAATCAATTTTGACACTATTGGTTTCGGTATTAATAAATTCTTTACGAACAGCACTCATGCTTAGCTCCACTATTAGATTGAGTCAAGCGCAGGGAAATTGTGGCTTTCCTACGCCGGTGTTAGCCGGATTCAGGTTCAAAGGGTTTTTCTCAGCATATACACTTCATGCACCCCTAGCCTTTTAGACAGGTCACTAAAATATATGAAAACAACTCTAAAAGCAAATCCAATATAACGCGCCAAAGAACTAATTATGTTTAAAAACAATATCTTGCAATAAATACCAAAACATAAGCATTAAATAACAGGCACAAATTTAACAAACTAGAAGTAATATTTATTACGATTTTTTATAATAAAATTGTAATGAGGGCATTATTTTTGACATAATTAATGTTTTTCTCAATTTGTTTGGAAAACATAATGGCCAATCAACAGTTACAGAGCACATCACTGCTAAATAACAATCTGTTTAAAGCATTATCTGCATTGACTTTTATTTTATTAGTCGTTTACCTGGTTTCTATTTTTATACTGCCAGATTCTGGCAACACTATCATTGTTGTTGCTGCCGCTTTTGGTGCTTATATGGCTTTAAATATTGGAGCCAATGATGTAGCCAATAATGTTGGTCCTGCTGTTGGCTCGAAAGCATTGACACTGTTTGGCGCTATCATGATAGCCGTAGTATTTGAAGCAGCCGGTGCTTTATTGGCAGGAGGCGATGTCGTCAGCACTATAAAAAAAGGCATTATTAACCCAGATCTTATTGCAGATTCCAATACCTTTATCTGGATAATGATGGCGGCATTGTTGGCCGCAGCAATCTGGTTAAATATTGCAACCGCTTTAAATGCCCCTGTTTCAACCACACATTCTATTGTCGGTGGTGTTTTAGGCGCAGGCATAGCTGCCGGAGGTATGGGTATTGCTAATTGGCCTGTTTTTGGAAAAATAGCGGCAAGCTGGGTTATATCGCCCTTATTCGGCGGTCTTATCGCCGCATCTTTTCTGTACCTGATAAAACGCACTATTACTTATAAAAAAGATAAAATTACTGCCGCAAAAAGAATCGTCCCTCTTCTTATCGGTTTAATGACGTGGGTGTTTTCTACCTACCTTATTTTGAAAGGACTTAAAAAATTATGGGAAGTTGATATTTTTGTTGCAGGAGGCATTGGTTTAGCTATTGCCATTGCTGTATTCTTTATAGTATCTCCCATCATTAAAACAACAGCTTCTAAATTAAAAAACTCCAAATCAGGCGTTAACCGTTTATTTACTATCCCTCTTGTTTGCTCCGCTGCTTTATTATGCTTTGCTCATGGCGCTAATGATGTTGCCAATGCGGTTGGACCACTTGCGGCCATTAATGATGCCGTATTAGGTGCAGGTATTACAGCCAAAGCAAGTATCCCTTTATGGGTGATGTTAGTGGGTGCAATTGGCATTTCCGCAGGTTTAGCACTTTATGGCCCCAAGCTTATACATACGGTGGGCTCTGAGATAACAGGGCTGACTAAAATACGTGCTTTTTGTGTGGCTATGGCAGCCGCTATTACTGTGATTATTGCAAGCCAATTAGGGCTTCCTGTAAGCTCTACACATACCGCAGTGGGTGCTATTTTTGGGGTAGGGTTTCTGCGCGAATATTTAAAACATAGCAATGCCAAGAGAATTGAAGAAATCAGAGCACACCACGAACACCAAAACCCAGAAAAAGTTGAACGCTTACTAAAAGAGTTTGTGGACGCTTCAATAGCAGAAAAAGCTAAAATACTTACTGATTTAAAAAAGAAGAAAGCATCGACAAAACTAACCAAAAAAGAACGAGGTAGTCTGAGAAAAGTTTATAAGAAAGAACTGGTTAAGCGATCACATCTTTATAAAATTGCCACTGCATGGATTATTACAGTTCCATTGTCTGGCTTATTAGCAGCATTTTTGTTTTTTACTATTCGTGGTTTTATGCTTCCATAAGATTTAACCTTGAAAAATCAGTTGAGCACGGATTTTGTGGAAAATCTGGGCGAAAAAGACAAAGAATAGCTCGAAAATAAGGGTCATAATCCTTATTGAGAGCTATTCTGCAGGATTTTTCGTCCAGATTTATTCACAAAACTGTGAAGCGAATATATCTCACCTAACGGGTGAAAAAAATAAAATTGAGTTATACTCACTATTCAATCCCTTATGTACAAACTGAGCGATCAACTGATTTGTCTAGGTTTAAAGGCTGTCTGCTTAAAAATAATCCTTATGCAACAATGATTTTTTTAAATGGAAATGATATGATTCGGTCATTTATTCTGGACGATTGTTAAGCAATGTCAACTGACACTGAAACACCTATATATACCAAATCAGCTTTGGAGTTTAAAAGTACTTCTTTTAGTGTCCCTATTCTGGTTATTTTTAACGCTGAACTTGTACAATTAGAACATCAGATAGAACAAAAAATTGCACAAGCTCCTGAGTTTTTTAAAAACTCACCGGTGCTTATTGATTTACAAACCTGTAACCGTCTTGAACAAACAGTTAATCTTGTTGAATTGATAGAATGCTTACAAAAAAAGAAATTATTTCCGGTGGGTATTTGTGGCGGTAATGAGCAACAAAACAGTCTTGCTCTTGAGCTCAATATTTCCACACATACGCTTCGTGGAACACACTCAATAAGTAAAGAGTCTTCTCAAAAACTAAGCCCGGTAGATATTGAAGAAACAATAGAGATCAGTGCTAATGAGGTAGCATCACTTGCTGTAGAAAACATGTTAATTTCTCATCCTGTTCGTTCAGGCCAGCGCGTTTATGCAAAAGGAGATTTAACTATATTGTCTCATGTCAGTGCGGGTGCCGAGATTATGGCCGAGGGTAATATTCATGTATACGGTACGCTTAGAGGAAGGGCCTTAGCCGGTGTGCAAGGAAAGAGTGAAAGCCGAATTTTTTGCTCAGAATTACAAGCCGAATTGGTATCTATTGATGGACACTATAAAATAAGTGAAGAAATAGATAAAGGGATCAGCAATAGTCCCGCTCAAATTTATTTGCAAGATCAAACTTTAATTATTAAAAACCTGTAAAATCAGGAACACCTTGGGTAGAGGATAAAAAATTGGCTAGAATTATTGTCGTAACATCTGGAAAAGGTGGCGTTGGTAAAACAACGACAAGTGCTGCAATCGCAATGGGGCTGGCTAAAAAAGGCCACAAAACAGCGGTTATTGATTTTGATGTAGGTTTGCGTAATCTTGATTTAATTATGGGTTGCGAACGCCGCGTTGTCTATGATTTTATTAATGTTATTAGTGGTGAGTCCACATTACGACAGGCTTTAATAAAAGATAAACGCTGTAATCAGCTGTTTATTTTACCAGCTTCTCAAACACGCGATAAAGAAGCCTTAACCAAAGAAGGCGTGGGTAAAGTGTTAGATGAGCTTGCCAAGGAATTCAAATATATTGTTTGCGACTCACCTGCCGGCATTGAACGAGGCGCCAATTTAGCCATGTACTTCGCTGACGATGCGTTCGTTGTCACTAATCCAGAAATAGCTTCGGTAAGAGACTCTGACCGCATGTTGGGTATTTTAGCCAGTAAATCACGCCGCGCTGAAAATGATGAAGAACCCATTAAAGAATATTTACTGCTCACCCGTTATTCACCTAAACGGGTAAAAATTGGAGACATGTTGAGTGTTGAAGATGTTCAAGACATACTTTCTTTACATTTACTAGGGGTGATCCCTGAATCAAAATCTGTTTTGACGGCTTCAAACTCGGGAACCCCCATCATTCTAAATGAAGAAAGTAAAGCGGGGCAGGCTTATGCTGATGTAGTTGCACGCTATCTAGGTGAAGATAAGCCTCATCGTTTTATTGACGAAGAGAAAAAAGGTTTATTTAGTAAATTATTTGGGAGCAAATAATGAGTCTACTGGATTATTTTAGGTCATCAAAACAAAGTTCAGCCTCTTTAGCAAAGCAACGCTTGCAAATACTTGTTGCTCACGAACGTGCCTCCAGGAATCAGCCGTCATACATTCCACAACTTCAACAAGAATTACTGGCGGTTATACAAAAATATGTCAATGTAGGGCAAGATGCGATTTCTATCAATTATGAACAAAACGATATTCAAGAAACGCTAGAACTTAATATTACCTTGCCCGAAGAAACAAGAAAAAACAACTAATTTTTAACTATTAAATAAGGAAAAAATGTCTGATACAATTGGTATTGCCGCTGGCAAAATATGGGAATATTTGAATGATAATGAAGCATGCAGTGTTTCTAAAGTCACCAAAGAAACAGGTTTAAGCAAAAATGAAGTTCAAAGGGCGATTGGCTGGCTAGCAAAAGAAGATAAACTGAATATTGAAATGGAAGGACGTACTGAGTTATTGTCTTTGAAATAATTTTAGATTATTTGTAACTACTCAGCTTACCCTTGATTTTGTCCAATAGCCACGTTGAAAGTGCTCATTTACACTTGTAAACTGCGTGCTTTCGCCTTGCTCTTGAACAAAATCAAGAGCAAGCAGAGCAATTACAGGTCACGCTGAGTAGTTGCGATTATTTTATGATAGATTGGCTTGATAAACTATTATCGATTCTATCAAAATTTAGTGATATTAAGTTTTAAGACCACCGAGCTCAGATACTGCCAAAAGAGTAGTGTAATACTAGGAGGCTATTTTTACCAAACGCTCAAGAATTGGAAGTAATTCTGGATATTTCATTTAGTGTACAACCTCACAATTAGCTAAATTCCAACAATCTTGTCAGGCCTTTCTATTTCAACCATTACAAAAAATATTAGCCACCTTCATCTGTTCATCTGAACCAGCATTACATAAGAAATATTGTAGCCAATCCCAAAAAGGCAAAAAAGCCAACACAATCTGTTACCGTAGTGAGTAACACACCGCCAGCCAATGCCGGGTCAATACCCATCTTATCAAGAATCAGTGGAATACTTGCGCCAGCAATTGATGCACACACCAAGTTTATAACTAATGCAGCCCCCAATATCATCCCTAAATCAGTACTTTGAAAAGTAATACTGGCAATAGCTGCGACAACAAATGCCCAGGTGACACCGTTGACAATACCTACGGAAAACTCTTTAATCAATAATTGAGTGGCATTGGCCTCACTTACTTGCCTTAATGCCAAGCCTCTAACAACCAGAGTCAAAGTCTGACTACCTGCAATACCCCCCATACTTGCAACAATTGGCATCATTACCGCCAATGCAACAATCTGTTCTAATGTTGCTTCAAATAAACCAATAACCGATGAGGCTAAAAATGCAGTGACCAAATTGACCCCTAGCCAAACCGCTCGACGTCTGGCACTGGTCATAACAGGTGCGAACATATCCTGTTCTTCATCTAGCCCTGCCATACTCATAATTGTGTGATCAGCTTCTTCTCTAATGATACCGACCACATCATCAATCGTGATACGCCCCATTAAACGTCCATTTTCTCTGACCACAGGTGCGGATAACATTTGTCGCTGTTCAAACAGCATGGCGACATCAGCAGCCGGCATCTGATAAGGAATCCCTTTTCTCTTGGCATCCATTGCATCTGAAACTTTTGTTTCAGGATCATGAATCAATAAGCTGGATAAGGATAAAACACCCTGTACTCTATCAACACGATCTACAACAATTAAACTATCGGTAGAAGAAGGCATCATTTTTCGCTTGCGCAAAAAACGAGTCACCACATCAAGTGTTACGTCTGCTCTTATAGTTAATACATCCAGTGACATCAATCCACCTGCGGTATGCTCATCATAAGCTAAAGTAGATTCAAGTCTATTGCGTTCATGCACACCCATTGTCTCCATCACTTCAGATAACAAAGGTTCAGGTAATACATGGAGCAAATCCGCCATATCATCCGACTCAAGATTTTCTGTTGCCTTAATCAAATCTTTTCTGTCGGTAATTTTAAGCAGTCCCTGTCCTACTTCAGTGTGAACTCTAATCAGGATTTCCCCCATCACATTAGGCGGAATAACACGCCATATCATTTTCCTTTCTGGCAAATCCAGGGATTCAAGAATATGTGCTGTTTCTGCTGGATACAATGAATGAATGAGATTTCTGATTTCAACCTGAGAACCTTTCGCTAATAATTCGGTAGCCCGGCTTAACAAGTCTTTTTGTTCTGTATTTTCAGTAGATGATGACATGAGTGAATGTATAAAAATATAAAGTGATCGTAACTACTCACTGTAACTCTCTATGGCGAATAATCACGTTAAATGCTTTTTTCTCAAAATGCCTGACTAATGCTTCAACTAGATAAACGGAGCGATGTTGTCCTCCCGTACAGCCCACTGCAATTGTTAGGTAACTACGGTTATCATGCTCGAACCGAGGAACCCAATGGTCAAGAAAAAAACAAATATCATGCAATAATGCCTGGGCATTTTCTGTTTTTTTTAAAAAATCAATAACCGGCTGATCTTTACCTGTGTAAACCCTTAGCTCAGGTTCCCAGTAGGGGTTAGCTAAACAACGTGCATCAAATACAAAGTCTGCATCAAGCGGAATACCATGCTTATAGGCAAACGATTGAAATTGTAACGACAAATATCGCTTATCCTTTTTTTTAAGCTGTTTTTTTACTAATTCCCGTAGTTGATAGATATGCGTCCGGCTGGTATCAATCACCACATTTGCATGTCGGAGCACTATTTTTAACAACTTTTTTTCAATGTTAAGTGCTTCCGACAGTGACACATTAGCATTTGTTAAAGGATGCTTCCGTCTGGTTTCGCTATATCTTTTAAATAACACACTTTCTTCAGCCTGTAAAAAAAGTACTTCGCAATCAATATCTTGCTTTTTAATAGCTTCCAGGCTATCAGAAAACCCCAGCAAACTTTTACTGGGATTTCTGGCATCTATTCCTATCGCTGTCTGGGCATATGTGTCACTATCCGCTTCAATGACATGATTGACAAAACCTTCCAGTAAACTAACCGGCAGATTATCAACACAGTAATAGCCACAATCTTCTAAAGTATCTAAGACAATACTTTTTCCCGAACCAGAAAAGCCACTAACAATTAAAAGTTCCATGCGTTTTTTAGGCAATGAAAAACAAGGGTGTTATCCATCACCTTTTTATTATCGATGACTTCCAGTTTTTTCTTTATGCTTGATAATTTGACGATCTAGTTTATCAACCATATTATCAATGGCTTGGTACATATCTTCCCGAGTATCTTCTGCAAACAATTTTGCACCTCTAATCTGAACAGTCGCTTCCGCTTTTTGCTCAAGTTTTTCTACAGTTAAAATAACATGTACATCGGTGACATTATCAAAATGACGTTTAAGTTTCCCAAATTTTTCATTAACATAAACTCTTAATGAATCCGTAACTTCTACATGATGACCCGTTACACTGACTTGCATAAATTAAACTCCTTCATAAAAAATTATTTTTAAATCCATTGCTTACAGGACTTATAAAAGACGCTTTCTCTGACTAGATGATGGAATAGACAGCGCTTCACGATACTTGGCTATAGTTCGCCTGGCAACATTAATACCTTTTTCTTTTAATAGCTTTGATATTTTACTGTCACTGAGCGGTTTTTTCGGGTTTTCACTGGCCACTAACTCTTCAATAAATGCATGAATAGCGGTTGACGAACATTCCCCACCACTGTCTGTAGAAACATGGCTGGAAAAGAAATACTTAAATTCTACTATACCATTAGGTGTATGCATATATTTCTGAGTTGTCACCCGCGATATTGTCGATTCATGTAATTCTAGTTCTTCTGCAATATCTCTTAAAACCATGGGCTTCATCGCTATCGCTCCATATTTCAGAAACCCTTTTTGCTTTTCAACGATACTTCTAGCAACCCGTAATAAAGTCTCATTTCGACTATACAGGCTTTTAATAAACCAGCGAGCTTCCTGTAAATGCTCTTTCATGCTGACATTATCTTTACTGTTATCTGCTCTTTTTATCATCCCTGAGTACATAGCATTAACCCGTAATTTTGGGGCAATATCAGGATTTAGATTTACAAACCAATTTTCATTTCTTTTAAAAACGAAAACGTCAGGCACAATATATTCGGAATCCTGGTTTTGTATTGTTGTGCCAGGTTTGGGATCCAGTGTTCTAATTAAAGCAATAACTTCTCTTAATTGAAATTCGGAAAGTCCAAGTCGCCGCATTAACCTGGACAAGTCATGGCTTGCTAATAGATCCAGATGACGCCTGACTAAATCTATCGCATCACTTCTGAACGCCACCGTTTCAGGCAGATGTTTTAATTGTATTAATAAACAATCTGCCAGATCTTTTGCTGCAATACCTATGGGGTCAAAATTTTGAATTCTGTGTAAAACCGCTTCTACTTCATCCAGCTCAATATCTTCCATCTGATGTTGCAGACCCTGGTAAATATTTTCTACTGAATCGCTGATATACCCGTCCATATTCACTGAGTCTATTATAGCAATTGCAATAGCATGATCTCTTTCAGAAATCAAAATCAAGGCCAGTTGTTGCAACAAATGCTCAGTCAGTGTGACAGATTTACTATACTGAATTTCAAATTCTGCTGTTTCAGCAACAGCAGAAGTGGTAGGCTGACTATTCTCAAACACATCGTCCCAATTCGAGTCGACAGGCAATTCATCAGGAATATCTGTTTGCGAACCCTCACTGGTTATTTCATCCGGGCCTTTATCGGCTGTTTCAGTCGGTGTTTCTATGTTTTCTTGAGTTCCAGATTCCTCTTCTTCATCAACTTCAAGCATCATATTTGATTCAAGCGCCTGTTGGATTTCTTGTTGTAAATCCAGTGTTGATAATTGCAACAATTTGATCGCCTGCTGTAACTGCGGCGTCATTGCTAGACTTTGACCAATACGTAATTGTAAGGACTGTTTCATTAAAAAAAGAAAGGGGACATGGAATTATTTAACGGTTAAAATTAAAGACTAAAGTTCTCACCTAAATAGACTTTTCTTACTTCTTCATTATCAACAATATCTTGGGCTGTTCCTTCTGCAATAACTTTTCCTTCATTAAGTATATATGCACGATCACAAATTTCCAGTGTTGCTCCTACATTATGTTCTGTAATTAAAATCCCGATACCCCGCTGTTTAAGATGGGCAATGATTTCTTGCAAATCAATAACAGAAATGGGATCTACGCCAGCAAAGGGTTCGTCTAATAAAATAAACTGTGGATCTGTTGCCAAAGCTCTGGCAATTTCAACCCTGCGGCGCTCGCCACCCGAAAGCCCCAAAGCCACATTATTTCTTAAATGGGTGATGTTAAATTCATCTAATAAACTATCAATCGAAACCTCAGCCTGTCCCTTGGTTAAATCAGCTCTAATTTGTAAAACAGCACGTAAATTTTCAGCGACCGTCAATTTACGAAAAACCGAAGGCTCTTGTGCTAAATATCCCACGCCCAATCTGGCTCGGCTATGCATGGGGTAATGAGTAATATCTATTTCATCAAAAAAAATCTCGCCAGCCTCTGCT
>CAZDMC010000010.1:0-16816 GCA_964506335.1 uncultured Methylomarinum sp.
CCGCAGGTTGTGGGTTCGAGTCCCTCCTGGCCTGCCATTTCAGAAGATAACTCAATATTTATCCCAAAGTTTTATAAATGAATGCACAGGCAGAAGACGCGTCAAAAATCCTTGATGTTGTAAAACAAGGTTTATCTCTTGTATTTGTAGTGGCTGGTGTGGCAGCTTTTTACTATTTTGCTGATCAGCCAGGATTTATACTTTTATATAGAGTACTTGCCTTGGTTGCAGTGATAATACTGGCGCTTGGCATTATGCTGACAACGGATGCAGGTAGAAATGTCTGGGTTTTCGCTTTAGAAGCGAAACAAGAAGTCAGAAAGGTTGTCTGGCCTGGTCGGGAAGAAACAATAAAAACTACCTTGCTGGTTTTTGGCATGGTCTTTTTAGTCGGCCTTATTTTGTGGTTTTTGGATATGTTTCTTTTCTGGGGGATTAAATCATTAACCGGGCAAGGGGGATAAGTTATGACGCTTCGTTGGTATGTAGTACATGCTTATTCCAATTATGAGAATAAAGTTAAATTAGCGCTGGAAGAGAAAATAGAACTGGCCGGATTGCAGGATCATTTTGGAAAAATACTGGTGCCGACCGAGGAAGTCGTTGAAATGCGCATGGGGCAGCAGCGTAAGAGTGAGAGAAAGTTTTTCCCCGGTTATGTGTTGGTGCAAATGGAGTTGACAGACGATACCTGGCATTTAGTGCGTAATATTCCTAGAGTACTCGGCTTTATTGGCGGAACATCTAACCGGCCTGCCCCCATTTCAGACAAAGAAGCCGATGCTATCCTTAACAGGGTTGAGGAAGGTGTGAACAAGCCTAGACCTAAAGTATTGTTCGAGGCGGGTGAAGTTATTAGAGTGATAGATGGGCCGTTTAAAGATTTTAATGGCAATATTGAAGAAGTTAATTACGATAAAAGTAGATTAAAAGTCTCTGTGTTGATTTTTGGTCGATCTACCCCGGTAGAATTAGAATTTGGCCAGGTTGAAAAGCAATAGTAGAGATAATTTAGTAAGTAGAATCTCTAATTCTTTAAATTTTTAAGGAGCTAGGGATTTTTGTTTGTTGGGGAGCTGAAAAAGCGTTTGCACCCATTTGGAGAGAAAGATGGCAAAAAAAATAGAGACATATATTAAATTGCAAGTTAAAGCAGGCGAGGCAAATCCAAGTCCTCCTGTGGGGCCAGCATTAGGGCAACATGGTGTCAATATCATGGAGTTTTGTAAAGCTTTTAATGCAAAAACAGGCGATATGGAGAAAGGGCTTCCCATTCCTGTAGTCATTACCGTTTACAGTGATAAAAGTTTTGCTTTTATTACTAAAACACCGCCTGCAGCCGTTTTATTAATGAAAGCTGCCGGAATTAGTAAAGGCAGTGGTACTCCAAACACCATAAAAGTTGGAACGGTTACACGCGCTCAACTAGAAGAGATTGCAACCACAAAAATGCAAGATCTTAACGCTACAGATATGGACGCGGCAGTAAAAATCATAGCGGGCAGTGCGCAAAGCATGGGTCTGAATGTGGAGGGTTTGTAAATGGCTAAGTTGTCTAAGAAAGCAAAATTAATTGCAGCGAAAGTGGATACAAGCAAACAATATTCTATTGCAGAAAGTGTTGCATTATTAAAAGAATTTGCTAACTCAAAATTTGACGAAGCGATTGATGTCAGTGTTGTTTTGGGTGTTGATCCGAGAAAATCTGACCAGAATGTGCGTGGCGCATCGGTGTTACCGCATGGCACAGGAAAAACAGTACGTGTGGCTGTCTTTACACAAGGCCCAAATGCAGATGCTGCTAAAGAAGCAGGTGCCGATATAGTAGGCATGGAAGATCTGGCTGAGCAGGTAAAAAAAGGTGAAATGAATTTTGATGTGGTAATCGCATCACCCGATGCCATGCGTGTCGTGGGTCAGTTGGGACAGATTCTTGGGCCAAGAGGTCTAATGCCTAATCCTAAAGTGGGTACTGTGACAGCAGATGTTGCAACGGCTGTGAAAAACGCCAAGTCTGGACAAGTTAGATATAGAACGGACAAAGGTGGGATTATTCATTGTTCAATCGGTAAAGTTTCATTTGATGAAGCTTCAATTAAAGAAAACCTGGAGTTTTTAATTGCGGATTTGAAGAAAGCCAAGCCCTCTGCGGCTAAAGGAATATATTTGAAAAAAGTGGCTATTTCTTCAACGATGGGTCCCGGTTTGTTGATTGATCAAACAAGCATAGAAGCATAAAAAAAGCGCATTTTTTTATTTTAAAAATGAGCTGTATAAGATTCGTGTAAATACACAATAAGAAGAACTTTGGGTTGCCGGTATGGCAACCGTCAAAGACCGTTGGTGCTGAAAAGCGTAATTTATAATTGTTTATAAGCCAACGCAGGCGGAAGAGCTCTACCGGAAAATTGGTGAGGGAACCGTAAGGTACGTCTTGAAAAAGATGTTTTATTAAATTCAGATGAGAGTCTGAAAAAATTACCGGAGGTAATCTGTGGCATTAAACCTGGATAGCAAAAAGGTAGTTGTTGATGAAGTTGCCGAGTATGCTAAAAAAGCATTATCTGCTGTGGCGGCTGAATATCGTGGTTTATCTGTAACTGAATTGACAGAGTTACGGGTAAAGGCAAAAGAAATGAACGTTTATTTGCGAGTGGTAAAAAATACTCTGGCAAAACGCGCAATTGCAGGGACTGAATTTGAATGTATGCAAGATGGATTGAAAGGTCCATTGATTATTGCATTTTCAATGGAAGCACCAGCCGCTGCCGCACGATTAATTAATGATTTTGCAAAAATCAATGACAAGTTAATTGCTAAGGTCATTGCATTTGATGGTCAATCACTTGATGTATCAGAGTTAGCACGTTTGGCAAGTATACCAACGCGCGATGAAGGTATTAGCTTGATTATGGCTGTAATGAAAGCACCTGTTGGAAAACTGGCGCGTACATTGGCGGCTCTTAGAGATCAAATGCAAGCAGCAGAAACAGCAGAAGCTTAAACACCCGTTAAAAACCTATTTTAGAGGAATATTAGAAATGGCAATTTCAAAAGAAGATATTTTAGAAGCAGTTGCAAACATGACTGTTATGGAAATCGTTGATTTAATTTCAGCAATGGAAGAAAAATTTGGCGTTACAGCTGCCGTTGCAGCTGCGGCTCCTGCTGCTGGCGGTGATGCTGGCGGCGGTGAAGAGCAAACTGAATTTGATGTTATTTTGACATCATTTGGTGATAATAAAGTATCTGTTATTAAAGCCGTGCGTAGTCTTACAGGCTTAGGTCTGAAAGATGCGAAAGCTGCAGTTGAAAGCGCACCAAAAGCTGTTAAAGAAGCAGTAAGTAAAGGTGAAGCGGAAGAAGCATTAAAAACACTTGAAGAAGCGGGTGCTTCTGGTGAAATTAAATAGTGAGAGCGAGATAGATTTAGGGGGAAATAATAAATAGTCTAGTTCTTTTTATCTCACTCTAAGTTTTGAACAGTGGGCTGGTGACAGTGTTTGTCACCGGCCTTTTACTGTTTGTAGAAAGTCCTGTTTAAATTAATAGTCTGTTAATTTAGATAATGTTAAATAATCCTTGATTGAAGGTATGGAAGCAAAATGACCTATTCTTTTACCGAAAAAAAGCGTATTCGAAATAATTTTGGGAAAGGTACAGAAGTACTTGATGTGCCCTACCTATTAGCAACGCAGATTAATTCGTATGCTAGTTTTTTGCAATCTGGCATAAAACCTAAAAAAAGATTGCAACGTGGTTTGCATGGTGCATTCACCAGTGTATTTCCAATTGTTAGTCATTCTGGTTATGCCGTGCTTGAATATGTCGAGTATAGACTGGGCAAGCCAGTCTTTGATGTAAGGGAGTGTCAGCAGCGAGGGGCTACTTATGCGGCACCTTTGCGAGTTAAAGTGCGTCTGGTCATTTATGACAAAGAAGTGCCAGTGTCAGCAAAAGTAGTTAAGGACATTAGAGAACAGGAAGTTTACATGGGCGAGTTGCCGTTGATGACAGATAACGGTACTTTTGTTATTAATGGTACGGAACGAGTAATCGTTTCCCAGCTTCATCGTTCACCGGGAGTTTTCTTTGATCATGATAAAGGCAAAACACACTCATCAGGTAAACTGTTATACAACGCCAGGGTTATTCCCTATCGTGGGTCATGGCTGGATTTTGAATTTGATCATAAAGATGCTGTTTTTGTAAGGATAGATAGACGACGCAAAATACCTGCCACTATTTTGTTAAGGGCGCTGGGGTATGACAACGAAGAAATGATTGCCATGTTCTTCGAAACCAATAAATTTACTTTGAGTGCTGACAGCATCATTTATCATGTCATTCCTGAGCGATTAAAAGGAGAAATGACTTTATTTGATATAAAACATGACGGCAAGGTTGTTATAGAAGAAGGGCGAAGAATCACGGCTAAACATACCAGAAAAATGTCTAAAGCCAAAATCACCGAGATTGAGGTGCCCAAAGAGTATCTATATGGAAAAATTTTAGGACATAATATCGTTGATGAAGCGACCGGTGAACTGGTTGCTAATGTTAATGATGAGCTGACAGAAGAATTGGTACAGAAATTGTTAGATTCAGGCGTTGCAGAAATCAATGTGTTGTACGTCAATGATCTGGATAGAGGTGCCTACATATCTAATGCCATGAGACTGGATTCTTCCACCAATAGATTAGAGGGGCTGGTAGAAATCTATCGCATGATGCGCCCTGGAGAACCGCCTACCAAAGATTCCGCTGAAAACCTTTTTTCGAATCTGTTTTTTACTCAAGACCGTTATGATTTATCTGCAGTTGGGCGAATGAAATTTAATCGTCGTTTAGGCAGAGAAGAAACAGAAGGTGAAGGTATCTTAAGCAAAGAAGATATTGTTGATGTATTAAAAGAGTTGATTGCTATTAGAAATGGTGATGGCACGGTTGATGATATTGATCATTTAGGTAATAGACGGGTTAGATCAGTAGGCGAAATGATTGAAAATCAATTTCGTATTGGTCTGGTTCGGGTTGAAAGAGCGGTAAGAGAACGTCTGACCTTAGCGGATTCAGAAGGCTATATGCCACAGGAAATTATCAACGCAAAACCGGTTTCTGCCGCAGTCAAAGAGTTCTTTGGCTCCAGTCAATTGTCGCAATTTATGGATCAGAATAATCCATTGTCACAAGTAACGCATAAAAGACGAGTTTCAGCATTGGGGCCGGGTGGACTGGCTCGGGAAAGAGCAGGGTTTGAAGTGCGAGATGTGCATACTACGCATTATGGTCGTGTCTGCCCTATTGAAACACCGGAGGGGCCAAATATTGGCTTAATTAACTCGCTATCAGTTTATGCACGAACTAATTCCTATGGTTTTCTGGAAACACCTTATCGGAAAGTTAAAAATAGGAAAGTAACAGATCAAGTTGATTACTTATCGGCCATTGAAGAAGGTGACTTTGTTATTGCTCAGGCTAGTGCTGCGGTTGATGAAAAAGGAAAATTAGTAGAGGGTCTGGTTTCAGCGCGACACAATGATGAATTTACTCTGGCTTCTGCGAGCAGTGTTCAATATATGGATGTGTCTTCTAAGCAGATTGTTTCGGTTGCGGCATCAATTATTCCCTTTTTAGAGCATGATGATGCTAACAGAGCCTTAATGGGATCAAACATGCAGCGCCAGGCTGTGCCAACATTGAGAGCTGAGAAACCATTGGTAGGCACAGGAATGGAGCGTGTAGTAGCCAAAGATTCAGGTGTGACCGTTGTGGCTAAACGTGGCGGTACTATTGAAACTGTGGATGCTGCTCGAATCGTGGTTAAAGTCAACGATAAAGAAACAGTAGAAGGCATACCTGATGTTGACATCTATAATCTGACAAAATACACGCGTTCCAATCAAAATACCTGTATTAATCAAAAACCATTAGTCCGTCCCGGAGAACAGATTGTTTTAGGTGATATTTTAGCGGATGGTCCCTCTACCGATATGGGTGAATTGGCTTTAGGGCAAAATATGCTAATTGCGTTCATGCCCTGGAATGGATATAACTTTGAAGATTCGATTCTAGTCTCTGAGCGTGTTGTTAAGGAAGATCGCTTTACTACAATCCATATTGAAGAAAAAACCTGTGTGGCCAGAGAGACTAAACATAGTCCTGAAGAGATTACTGCTGATATTCCTAATGTCAGTGAGGAAGCATTATCTAAACTTGATGAATCAGGTATTGTTTATGTCGGTGCAGAAGTCAAGGGTGGAGATATTTTAGTCGGGAAAGTCACTCCAAAAGGTGAAACACAATTAACCCCCGAAGAAAAATTACTGCGTGCCATTTTTGGTGAAAAAGCAGCGGATGTTAAAGATACCTCTTTAAGAGTGCCTGGTAGCGTTCGTGGAACGGTCATTGATGTTCAGGTTTTTACTCGCGATGGTGTGACTAAAGATAAAAGAGCGCTAGAAATTGAAGAAGCTGAAATCAAACGCTACAAAAAAGATCTGGATGATCAGTTAAAAATTGTTGAGCATGATATTTTTAGTCGTGCGGCAGATTTGCTGATGGGACAAAAAACAGAGTTGGCTATGGCTGAACTTAAAAAAGGTGTTGAGATAACGCAACAAGATCTTGATGCTCTGGTTCATTCTGATTGGTTGAAAATAAAAGTCAAAGATGAAGATGTCAATGTTCAGCTAGAAGCGGTAGCGGTTAAAATTGAAAAGCAACGGAAAGAGTTTGAAGAAAGGTTTGAAATAAAGCGTAAGAAAATCACCATGGGTGATGACTTGGCACCCGGTGTGTTGAAAATGGTCAAGGTCTATCTAGCCGTTAAGAAACGTATTCAGCCAGGTGACAAAATGGCAGGAAGACATGGAAATAAAGGGGTTATTTCTCAAATAGTACCCGTTGAAGACATGCCTTATACCGCAGATGGTAATCCCATCGATATTTTGTTAAACCCACTTGGCGTTCCATCGCGCATGAATGTGGGGCAGGTTCTTGAAACGCATCTGGGCTGGGCAGCAAAAGGCTTAGGGATAAAAATAGGTAAGATGCTAGAAGCACAATCTAAAATTACTGAAATACGTGAATTTTTGAATAAAATTTACAATAGCAGTGGTAGAACAGAGGAACTTGATTCTTTCTCAGATAAAGAAATGTTGGAAATGGCCTCTAACCTAGTAGCTGGCGTACCTATGGCGACGCCCGTATTTGACGGTGCATCTGAACAGGATATTCGTAGAATGTTAAGCCTGGCAGATTTTCCTGAGCATGGACAGGTGACGCTTTATGATGGCTTAACAGGCGAACCGTTCGAGCGTGAAGTAACTGTAGGTTATATGTATATGCTGAAACTGAATCATTTGGTTGACGATAAAATGCATGCTCGTTCTACCGGCCCATACAGTCTGGTGACACAGCAACCCCTAGGTGGTAAAGCACAATTTGGTGGTCAGCGCTTTGGAGAAATGGAAGTGTGGGCACTTGAAGCCTATGGTGCTGCTTATACGCTACAGGAAATGTTAACTGTGAAATCAGATGATGTAACCGGGAGAACCCGAATGTATAAAAATATTGTGGATGGGAATCATACAATGGATGCAGGTATGCCAGAGTCATTTAATGTATTGATTAAAGAAATACGTTCTTTGGCTGTCAATATAGAATTGGAACAGCAATAACACATCACTATTTATTAGTAGGGAAGGCAGGCTAAATGTACTGCTTTTTCCTGTAGCCATTTTCTGTAAAATCCAGAACAAACAAAGAGGATAAGCTCTTGAAAGATTTGATGAATTTTCTTAAGCGTCAAGGTCGTACAGATGATTTTGATGGTATACGTATTGGTCTGTCATCACCCAGCATGATTCGTTCATGGTCGTATGGGGAAGTAAAAAAACCAGAGACTATTAATTACCGGACCTTTAAACCAGAGCGCGATGGTTTATTTTGTGCAAAAATTTTCGGTCCAGTCAGTGACTATGAGTGTCTGTGTGGAAAATATAAAAGACTCAAGCATCGCGGTGTTATTTGTGAAAAATGTGGTGTAGAAGTCACGATTTCTAAAGTAAGACGTGAGCGGATGGGGCATATTGATCTTGCCAGTCCGGTTGCCCATATCTGGTTTTTAAAATCACTGCCATCAAGAATCGCATTGTTGCTGGATATGACCTTGCACGGTATTGAGCGGGTTTTATATTTTGAATCTTTTGTCGTGCTAGATCCAGGTATGACCACTTTAGAACGTGGTCAATTGCTGACAGATGATGAATTTTTAGATGCAATAGAAGAGCATGGTGATGAGTTTGTTGCCAAAATGGGTGCTGAAGCTGTTTATGAGTTGCTTAAATCTATTGATTTAAAAGAAGAAATTAATATTCTTAAAGAAGAAATAAACGCTACAAATTCTGAAACTAAAATCAAGAAATTTTCTAAACGGCTTAAGGTCATTGATTCATTGGTCGCATCGAATAATCGTCCAGAATGGATGATTATGACAGTTTTACCGGTACTACCACCTGAATTACGTCCTTTGGTTCCTTTGGATGGTGGTCGTTTTGCGACCTCAGATTTAAATGATTTATATCGTCGAGTTATCAATAGAAACAATCGTTTAAGACGTTTATTAGACCTTAATGCGCCTGATATTATTGTTCGTAACGAAAAGCGCATGTTACAGGAATCAGTGGATGCCTTGCTGGATAATGGTCGTCGCGGCAGAGCTATTACCGGAACCAATAGAAGACCGCTTAAATCCTTGGCTGACATGATCAAGGGCAAGCAAGGTCGTTTCAGACAAAATCTATCAGGCAAGCGTGTTGATTATTCAGGGCGTTCGGTCATTGTGGTTGGACCTACATTGAAATTACATCAATGTGGATTACCTAAAAAAATGGCTTTGGAATTATTCAAACCCTTTATTTTCAGTAAATTGCAATTTCGAGGGCTTGCTACAACCATTAAAGCAGCAAAGAAAATGGTTGAACGCGAGGGAGCAGAAGTCTGGGGTATTCTAGAAGAAGTTATTCGTGAACATCCTATTTTATTGAATAGAGCACCTACCTTGCATAGATTGGGGATTCAGTCTTTTGAGCCAACATTAATTGAAGGCAAGGCTATACAGTTACATCCATTGGTATGTAGCGCCTTTAATGCCGATTTTGATGGCGACCAGATGGCAGTTCACATTCCTTTATCTATTGAAGCACAGCTGGAAGCCAGGGTGTTGATGATGGCTACCAATAATATTTTGTCACCCGCAAATGGTGAGCCTGTTATTAATCCGTCTCAGGATGTGGTTTTAGGTCTGTATTATATCAGTCGTGAAAAAATCAATGGTAAAGGGGAAGGTAGTATATTTGTCAGTTTAGATGAGGTCAATAAGGCTTTAGATTGCAAATCAGTAGAATTGCAAAGCAAAATACAGCTCCGTGTGGTAGAAAATGTAAAGAATGAAGACGAGGCAGTGGTTCATTCTGTCAAACGCTATGAAACAACTGTAGGACGTGCATTAATTTGGGAGATTATGCCTGAAGGTATGCCGTTTGAAGTAGTTAATGTGGATATGACAAAAAAGAACATATCAAGGTTAATTAATTACAGCTATCGCCATTTAGGCAATAAAGTGACTGTGGTTTTAGCAGATAAAATCATGTATTTAGGTTTTAAGTACGCTACTCGTTCTGGCATATCTTTTGGTATTGAAGACATGATTATTCCAGCGAAAAAAGCACAAATACTTGATGCTGCCGAAGCAGAGGTCACAGAAATCCAGAGGCAATATGCTTCAGGGCTGGTAACTGATGGTGAAAGATATAATAAAGTGGTTGACATCTGGTCACATGCTAATGATCAAGTGGCTAAAGCAATGATGGATGGTTTAGGTGAAGAAGATACAGTCAATGCAGCTGGAGAAACAGTAAAACAAAAATCGTTTAATTCAGTATTTATGATGGCGGAATCAGGTGCCAGGGGATCTGCGGCACAGATTCGACAGTTAGCTGGAATGCGAGGCTTAATGGCCAAACCCGATGGCTCTATTATTGAGACACCGATTACTGCAAATTTTCGGGAAGGCCTGGATGTATTGCAATACTTTATTTCTACCCATGGCGCACGTAAAGGACTCGCTGATACCGCATTAAAAACCGCAAATTCGGGTTATTTGACACGTAGGCTGGTTGATGTGGCGCAGGATTTAGTGGTATTAATTAATGATTGCGGAACTACAGATGGTTTGACCATGACACCTATTATTGAAGGTGGCGATGTGGTTGAGACATTAGCTGAAAGAGTATTAGGCCGTGTGGTTATCGGTGATGTTATGGATCAACAGGAAGAAAATATTATTATTTCTGCCGGTAGCATGATTAATGAATCAATGGTTGTCATGCTGGAAGACAATAGTATTGATAGATTATTAGTTCGTTCTATTATTACTTGCGAAGCCAGACACGGTATTTGCGCCAATTGTTATGGTCGTGATTTAGGTCGTGGGCATTTGGTCAATATTGGTGAAGCGATCGGTGTCATTGCTGCGCAGTCAATTGGTGAGCCTGGAACACAGCTGACTATGCGTACTTTTCATATTGGTGGGGCTGCTTCAAGATCGGCTGCTATTAGCAATGTACAAGTAAAATCAGTAGGCACTATTAAGCTTAATAACCTGAAAACAGTCAAAAACAAGGAAGGTAATTTGGTTGCGGTATCACGTTCAGGTGAAGTCGGTGTGATGGATGCTTATGGTAGAGAGCGTGAACGCTATAAAATACCTTATGGTTCTGAATTATCTATCGACGAAGGAAGTTTGGTAAAAACCGGTGATATTATTGTTACCTGGGATCCTCATACTCATCCCGTGGTGACTGAGGTAGATGGTTTTGTAGAATTAATTGATTTTATTGATGGAGTTACCGTTCAAGAGCAATCAGATGATGTTACAGGATTAACCTCAAGAGTAATTATTGATCCGAAGCAGCGAAGCGCTGCCGGGAAAGAATTACGGCCCATGGTTAAATTAAATGATGAGGATGGAAATACTGTTAATTTATCAGGGACTGATATACCTGCCCAATATTTTCTACCGGCAGGTGCCATTGCCGGAATTAAGGATGGAGGCCAGGTAAAAGTAGGTGATGTATTAGCAAGAATCCCGCAAGAGTCTAGTAAAACCCGAGATATTACCGGGGGCTTGCCCCGCGTTGCAGACTTGTTTGAGGCGAGAAAAACAAAAGATCCTGCTATTTTGGCAGAAGCTACCGGAATGATCTCTTTTGGTAAAGAAACCAAAGGCAAACAACGAATTGTAATCACTGATTCCGATGGCGAGCAAATTGAAACATTAATTCCAAAGTGGCGACATATTACTGTTTTTGAAGGTGAGTTTGTCGAAAAAGGTGAAACTATTGCTGAAGGTGAGTTAACGCCGCATGATATTTTGAGATTAAGAGGTGTCGAAGAGCTGGCTGATTATCTGGTCAAAGAAATTCAAGATGTTTATCGCTTACAAGGCGTAGGCATCAATGACAAGCACATTGAGGCGATTATCCGGCAGATGTTAAGAAAAGTGGATATTACTTCTGCAGGTGACACTGACTTTGTAAAAGGAGAGCAGGTTGAGCGAGGGCGTGTCAATGAAGTCAACAAGGAAATTGAAAAGGAAGGAAAAATCCCGGCAAGCTATGATTCTGTACTATTAGGTATTACCAAAGCTTCTTTAGCGACAGAATCATTTGTCTCAGCGGCGTCTTTTCAGGAAACCACGCGAGTATTAACTGATGCTGCGGTTAGAGGTATTAGTGATAGTCTTAATGGCTTAAAAGAAAATGTAATTGTAGGGCGTTTGATTCCAGCAGGGACGGGTTTGGCTTATCATGAGCAGCGTAAGAAAAGGCGTTTAAGTAAGCAAGTTGCTAAGGCTGCAGATGATAAACCTATAGTTGATGCGGTGGAAGTTGAAGAGGCCTTGAAGCAAGCCTTGAATACCGAATGAGTTAAATAAAAAACTCTTGACTCGTTTAATTATAAAAGCTATTATACACGGCTCACATGAGCTAATAGCTTGAGTCAGGAAATAAATGCGTAATGAGAGCCGCTATACATTTATGTTTAGCGGTTCTTTTATTATCTGGCAATTAAAAATTGTACACCGGAGTGAATAATATATGGCAACGATCAGTCAATTGGTTCGTAAGCCTCGTGCTAAGAAGTTTGAAAAGAGCAAGGTGCCTGCATTAAAAGCATGCCCTCAAAGACGTGGAGTATGTACGCGAGTTTATACTACAACGCCAAAGAAGCCGAACTCAGCCATGCGTAAAGTAGCAAGAGTTAGGCTCACTAGTGGATATGAAGTCAGTAGTTACATTGGCGGTGAAGGTCATAATCTTCAAGAGCACTCGGTAGTATTGATTAGAGGTGGTCGAGTTAAAGATTTGCCGGGTGTTCGTTATCATGTTGTTCGTGGAAGTCTTGATACTTCTGGTGTGGATGGAAGAAAGGCGGGTCGTTCCAAGTACGGAACCAAGAAGCCTAAGTCATAAGAATTAAAGGAGCTTAAAGAATGTCTAGAAGAAGAGCGGCGACCAAAAGATCGGTAATTCCAGATCCCAGATATGGTAGTGAAATGCTGACAAAATTCATGAACCTTCTTATGTTAAGTGGGAAGAAATCAGTGGCCGAGAAAATAGTTTATGGTGCACTGGATAATATTAGCACGAAAGGACATGAAGAGCCTCTTGAGGTGTTATCAAAGGCACTGGAAAATGTTCAGCCCAGAGTCGAGGTGAAATCTCGCAGAGTAGGCGGTGCAACTTATCAGGTTCCGGTTGAAGTTCGTCCAAGTAGAAGAGTAGCATTAGCCATGCGCTGGCTTATTGATGCGGCTCGTAAAAGAAATGAAAGAACCATGCCGGCAAAATTGGCGGGTGAATTGCTGGATGCTTTTGAAGGTCGCGGAGCAGCAAATAAAAAACGGGAAGATGTGCATAAAATGGCAGAAGCTAATAAAGCATTCTCTCATTATCGTTGGTAATTAAAAAGATTTATTGAGGGGAAAGGTTGTGTCGCGTAAAACACCTATAGATCGTTATCGAAATATAGGGATTATGGCGCATATTGATGCAGGCAAGACCACAACGACAGAAAGGATTCTGTATTACACCGGTGTTTCTCATAAAATTGGCGAAGTGCATGATGGCGCGGCAACAATGGACTGGATGGAGCAGGAGCAGGAAAGAGGAATAACAATTACTTCAGCGGCAACAACCTGTTTTTGGAGTGGAATGGCTAAGCAGTTTCCGCAGCATCGTATTAATATTATTGATACGCCAGGGCACGTTGATTTTACCATTGAAGTTGAAAGATCTTTGAGAATACTGGATGGAGCCTGTGCTATTTTTTGTGCTGTAGGCGGAGTTGAGCCTCAGTCGGAAACAGTTTGGAGGCAGGCTAATAAGTACAAGGTTCCACGGCTTGTGTTTGTTAACAAGATGGATCGCACGGGAGCAGATTTTTTACGAGTTATTGAGCAGATCAAAATAAGGTTGGGTACTAATCCAGTACCTATGCAGTTGCCGATAGGGTCGGAAGATGAGTTTGAGGGAATAATTGATCTCATCAAGATGAAAGCAGTGCATTGGCAAGATGAGACAAAGGGGATGGTCTTCGAAGAAAGAGAGATTCCCTCGAATTTGCTGGCTGATGCGGAGAAATGGCGAGAGAATTTGCTGGAAGTGGCGGCAGATGCAAATGATGATTTAATGGAAAAATATCTGGAAGAAGGGATTTTGACAGATGCAGAAATAAAGTCAGGACTGCGAGCACAAGTTTTGGCCAATAAAATTACACCTGCATTTTGTGGGTCTGCTTTTAAAAATAAAGGTGTTCAGTGTTTGCTGGATGGGGTAATAGATTATTTGCCTGCACCTACAGATGTGGAAGCAGTGAAAGGGATTGTGCCCGGCTCAGAAAATGAACAGGAAAGGCTGGCGGATGATACGGTTCCTTTTTCTGCATTGGCTTTCAAAATAGCAACGGATTCTTTTGTGGGGTCGCTTGCTTTTTTTAGAGTTTATTCGGGTGTATTAAACACAGGTGATGTGGTTTATAACGCAACAAAAGGGAAGCGAGAGCGAGTGGGGCGCATTGTGCAAATGCATGCCAACAGCCGTGAAGAAGTAAAGGAAGTAAGGGCGGGTGATATTGCTGCCGCGATAGGGCTGAAACAGGTAACAACGGGCGATACGCTGTGTGACTTAAAACACACTATTATCCTGGAAAAAATAGAGTTTCCAGAGCCAGTGATTTCTGTTGCGGTTGAGCCTAAAACATTAGCCGACCAAGATAAATTAACTGTAGCACTTAATAAATTAGCGCAGGAAGATCCGTCATTTAAGGTGCATAGTGACGAGGAGTCTGGACAAACAATTATTTCAGGGATGGGAGAACTGCATTTGGAAATAATCGTTGACCGGATGCAAAGAGAATTTGATGTCATAGCCAATATCGGTGATCCACAGGTGGCTTATAGAGAAACGATCACACAGGCAGTGGCGTGTGAAGGGAAATTTATAAAACAAACAGGTGGGCGAGGTCAGTACGGACATGTTTGTTTGAGAATGGAACCCAGGGAACAAGGGGCGGGGTATGAATTTGTTAATGAAGTAGTGGCTGGTATAGTTCCTAAGGAATATATCCCTGCCATAGACAAAGGCATTCAAGAACAAATGGAAAGTGGCGTATTAGGCGGCTTTCCCGTTGTAGATGTAAAGGTTGTTTTGTTCGATGGTTCGTATCATGATGTCGATTCGAATGAAATGGCTTTCAAAATAGCAGGATCTATAGGCTTTAGGGACGGAGCGAAAACTGCAAATCCTGTGTTGCTTGAACCTGTAATGAAGGTTGAAGTGGTAACTCCCCAGGACTATATGGGAGATGTTGTTGGCGACATTAATCGACGTCGCGGAATTGTTCTAGGGATGGATGATTCAGCAGCGGGGACAGCAATTGATTGTGAGGTTCCGTTGGCTGAAATGTTTGGTTATGCAACTGATTTACGTTCTGCAACACAAGGGCGGGCAACATACAGTATGCAGTTTGAAAAATATAGCGAAACACCTGCAAGTATTGCGGAAGCTATTATTACTAAGGTTTAAATAAGTTAAAGATTAAAGGTATTGACTCATGGCTAAAGAAAAATTTGAAAGAAACAAACCCCATGTCAACGTAGGTACAATAGGACACGTTGATCACGGCAAAACAACCCTGACTGCGGCTTTAACTAAAGTAATGGCAGAAGCAATGGGTGGAGAGGCTAAAGCATTTGACGAAATTGATAATGCACCTGAAGAGCGTGAGCGTGGCATTACCATTGCAACATCGCATGTTGAATATGAATCAGCAAATCGTCATTATGCACACGTTGACTGTCCTGGACATGCTGATTATGTGAAAAACATGATTACCGGTGCTGCACAAATGGATGGTGCGATTCTTGTATGCTCAGCAGCTGATGGGCCTATGCCGCAAACCAGAGAACATATCTTGTTGTCAAGACAGGTTGGCGTTCCATATATCGTAGTGTTCTTGAACAAAGCGGACATGGTGGATGATGATGAATTGGTTGAGTTAGTTGAAATGGAGGTTCGTGAGTTACTGGATATGTATGAATTTCCAGGTGACGATACACCCGTTATTATCGGTTCGGCATTAAAAGCATTAGAAGGCGATACCAGTGAAGTCGGTGTGCCTTCAGTGCTAAAATTGGTTGAAGCATTAGATAGCTATATTCCATTACCAGAGCGTGCTGTTGATGGTGCATTCTTATTACCTATTGAAGATGTATTTTCGATCTCAGGTCGTGGCACCGTAGTGACTGGACGAATAGAACGTGGCATTGTTAAGGTGGGTGAGGAAATAGAGATTGTAGGGGTTAAAGAGACTACAAAAACTACCTGTACAGGCGTGGAAATGTTCCGTAAATTATTGGATGAAGGTCGGGCGGGCGATAACGTGGGTGTCTTATTACGGGGTACAAAGCGTGAAGATGTTGACCGTGGTCAAGTATTAGCCCATGTTGGATCAATCAATCCCCACACCAAATTTAAAGCAGAAATCTATGTGCTTTCTAAAGATGAGGGTGGTCGGCACACGCCTTTCTTTAATGGCTATCGTCCACAGTTCTATTTCAGAACCACTGATATTACCGGTGCCGTTGAACTTGGCGAAGGTGTAGAAATGGTTATGCCGGGTGACAATGTCACTGTAGAAGTGACGATGATTAATCCTATTGCGATGGATGAGGGTTTGCGATTTGCTGTTCGTGAAGGTGGGCGCACAGTAGGTGCGGGTGTTGTTGTTTCAATTATTGAGTAATTTAAATGTCCAATCAAACTATTAGAATCCGCCTGAAAGCATTTGATCATAAATTGATTGATCAATCTTCAAGTGAAATAGTCGAAACAGCAAAAAGAACGGGAGCCCAGGTAATGGGTCCCATTCCTTTGCCTACTAAAAAAGAACGATTTACCATACTGATTTCACCGCATGTAAATAAAGATGCCAGAGATCAATATGAATTAAGAACATATAAAAGATTGTTGGATATTGTTGAGCCAACTGATAAAACTGTAGATGCATTGATGAAATTAGATCTTGCTTCTGGGGTAGATGTTCAAATTAAACTTAAATAATTAAGGAATCAGAATTAAATAACAGTGAGTTGTTCTAGTTATTTAATAGCGGTTTCTAAGTGTGAGGAATTGGCAGATGTCAATAGGACTTATTGGTCGTAAATGTGGTATGACCCGAATTTTTACTG
>CAZDMC010000011.1:0-6782 GCA_964506335.1 uncultured Methylomarinum sp.
AAAAACCGTGATCAATTAATTAAAGGCTTGATTGCTACCGTAAGCTTAGGGTTTTTATTTGTGACATTTCAGGCCTTTGAATATTATGAAGCTTATCACGAAATGGGCTTGACTCTGGGATCAGGCATTTACGGTTCAACCTTTTTTATGCTGACGGGTTTTCATGGCTTTCATGTCTGTGTTGGGGTGATAATGTTATCAGTGGTGCTATTTAGGTGCTGGAAAGGACACTTTACACCGGAAAACCACTTTGCCTTTGAAGGTGCTGCCTGGTATTGGCATTTTGTTGATGTGGTATGGCTAGGCTTATTTGTGTTTGTTTACATCTTATAGCGGCAGATAATGCACAATTAAAAGCGCAGCCTCTATTGGGAGCTTGCGTTTTTTTTGTCTATTGATATTTATAATTGGTTCAATATCTACGGTCTATTGGTCTCAAGATGGTCTGACAAAACAACCTGTTTTCTATCCAGTGTCACCTTGTATTGTCCTTTTAATAAGCCTTGTAATTCTTGACCCACCATACTATAACGCCAGCCTTGCAACAAAGAATTATCCTCATCGTCAAGCAATAATTTTTCCAGGTTTTTTCGACTGGCTAAAATCATCGGATTCATTGAATTTTCATGAGCTCTCATTCTTACAATAGCGGTTAAAACATCTAAAACGGCTTCTTGAGGCTGCGTTTTTTTAGTTGCTTTGGTTTTATCGTTTAAGGGAATAGGCACTTTGTTTTTTGCTTCATTAATCAAATTGCAAATAATCTTGCCATATCGTCTTGCTGTTCTCTCGTTCATACCTCGAAATTTGATTAATTCAGCCACTGTTTCTGGTTTTAATTTGGCTAATTCAAGTATTAAATCATCTCTGATTAACCAGTTTTTAGGTCTGTTTTCTGACTGTGCAGTTTGTTCTCTCCATTCAGATAATGCCTGCATGATTGAGAGCTGCGTTCCAGTCAGCTTGTTTTTGCCTTTTATTTTTAGCCAGGCATTTTCCGGCGAAATTTGATATAACTCAGTGTTTTTTAATAGCTCAAAATCTTTTTCCAGCCAGTCTAAACGTCCAAATTCTTCGAGTTGCTGACACATTTTCAAGTAAATTTTGCATAGATAAATAACATCATCTGCTGCATATTGAATTTGTGCCTGACTCAAAGGACGGATACTCCAGTCAGTTCGTGTATGTGCTTTAGACAAGTTGACATTTAAAAAGTTGGATACCAGCATGGCATAGCCCGGGTTTTCCTGAAACCCTAATAAGGGTGCTGCAATTTGAGTATCGAACACGGGATAAGTTACTTTGCCGGTTATTTGATAAAAAATTTCAAGATCCTGACGGTAGGCATGTAAGACTTTTATTATTTTCGGATTATTAATAGCATCAAAAAGCTCAGATAAATCAGCAATTGCAATCGGGTCAACACAAACCACCCATTCCGGTGTTGCAATCTGCAATAAGCAAAAAACAGGATAATAGGTCTTTTCTCTTAAAAACTCGGTATCAATAGCAATCCAGGGTTCTGACTGGATTCTTTGGCATAATTCAGTTAATTGCTCAGCTTTGTCTATATTCTCAATTTTCATTGTCAGTTAATATATGGTGTCAATAACATCAAGCTTTCCCATATAAGGTTTTAATACCTCTGGGATATGAATATTACCTTGTTCATCCTGATAATTTTCCATGATGGCTATCAGTGTTCTACCGACGGCAAGTCCTGAGCCATTTACTGTATGTACTAGCTCAGGCTTGCCTGTATCAGGATTGCGCCAGCGTGCTTGCATTCTACGCGCCTGGAAGTCTTTAAAATTACTGCATGAAGAGATTTCTCGGTATTGTTCTTGTCCAGGTAACCAGACCTCAAGATCATAGGTTTTAGCGGCTGAAAAACCGGTATCTCCGGCACATAATAGAACTTTTCTATAGGGCAATTTTAATTTCTGCAGAATGGCTTCAGCATGGCGGGTTAATGCTTCATGTGCTTTGGCTGAATTTTCTGCTGAAATAATTTGTACCAGTTCCACTTTTTCAAATTGATGTTGCCGAATCATGCCTCTGACATCACGGCCGTAAGCTCCCGCTTCACTGCGAAAACAAGGGCTATGACAGACGAATTTTAATGGCATTTCCTTGGCATCAATAATGACATCTCTGACTATATTAGTCACCGGAACTTCAGCAGTGGGTATCAAATAAAAATCAGGGTTATTTTCTACTTTAAACAAGTCATCAGCAAATTTAGGTAATTGTCCGGTACCATACAGGCTATCTGCATTGACTAAAAAAGGAACATAGGTTTCGCAGTAACCATGCTCATCGCAATGGGTATCTAACATGAATTGTATGATGGCGCGTTGTAAACGTGCCAAAGAACCTTTTAATACAGCAAATCGTGCACTAGTAATCTTTGCGGCCACTTCAAAATCTAAACCTTTACTTTCCCCTAAGTCAACATGATCTTTGGGCTGAAAGGAAAATTCCGGGATTTCACCCCAGCGATTGATTTCTACATTATTGGCTTCATCTTTGCCCTCGGGTACCACTTCATCAAGAATATTAGGCATTATTGACATTAATGCAGCCATTTCTTGCTGAAGTTGAGATAATTCATTTTCTGATGCTTTTAATTGAACAGCATAGTTCTGAACCTTATCTAACAAAGGTTGTATATCTTCGCCTTTGGCCTTTGCCTGACCAATGCTTTTTGAACTCTTATTTCTTTCATTTTGTAATTCCTGAGTCCTTATCTGCACCGTTTTACGTTTGTTTTCTAATGCTTCAAACGCGACTGTATCAAAACAGAAAGAACGACGATCTAATTGCTTTTTTACATGTTCAAGATCAGTTCTAAATAAACGAGGGTCTAACATATTAATAAATTATTAAAAAAATTATAAGAGCAGGTTCAAGGTTCAAGGTTCAAGGTGCAAGGTTCAAGGTTCAAGGTTCAAGGTGCAAGGTGCAAGGTGCAAGGTGCAAGGTTCAAAAAGCAAGATGTGGCACGTTCGGTTCTTTTTACCTTGAACCTTGTACCTTGAACCTGCTTTTCTATACCTGTCTACCTAGCAGAGCACCGAGCCATATTGCAAAACCACAGACAGTAAAATTGCTTATCAGAGCCAGGCAAATAGATTTAAGATGCGTTTCAAAAGTGTAACCATGCTCAATAAAATTAAGGACTAAATAAAGGCTGGATAAGGTGATAAAACCACCCATTACGATAAAACTAATAGCCATGCCGTGCTCTATAGCAAGATGATTTTTGCTTAATAACAGCGTATTAATGACACCAATCAGCAGTGCTCCTGATAAATTGACTATTAATAAGGCATAAGGGTATACCCAGCCTTTCCAGTGAACAGCACCTGCAGAGTATAGAAACAGGCTTTTGCCCATTGTTAACCCTATCCAGACCGCTAAAATACAGACAAAAACACTTAACACTATATTTAATGAAGCTTTACTCAATTGCCCCTGTTCAATCAAATATAAGGTGTCTAAAGAAAATGTCGAAAACGTGGTTAAAGAACCAAATAATCCAATCAAAATAGCGGATCGGTATTCTACTGATAAAGCGACCCGCTGTAATAATAAAGCTTCGGTCATCAAGCCTATTAGAAAAGAACCAATAATATTAACGGTTAATGTGCCATAAGGAAAGCCACGTCCTAACCATTGATAAACACCGCTAGAAATAAGGAAGCGCAATACAGCCCCGAATGCACCCCCTAAAGCAACAGCGATTATTTGATTCATAGGAAAAAAAGGTTAAAGGTAAAAGGTTCAAAGAACAAGAAAAGAAAAAAGCGCTAAGCTCTTTTTAACCTTTTACCTTGCGCCTTGAACCTGCTCTTATTAATACCTAAGAAAATGCTGGCGATAGTATTTTAATTCTTCGATGGATTCAATAATATCGTCTAAAGCCCTGTGGGCACTTTTTTTCTTGAAGCCATCCAATAATTCTGGAGCCCATTGTGCTACCAGTATTTTTAATGCTGAAACATCCAGATTACGATAATGAAAATAGGCTTCTAATTTTGGCATATAACGATAAAGAAAGCGTCGATCCTGACAGATACTGTTCCCGCAAATAGGTGATTGATTAGTCGGTACCCACTGTTTTAAAAACTCAATCGTTTGTCTTTCTGTTTCTGTATCATCAGTAGTTGACGCTTTTATCCGTTCAATTAAACCTGACTGGCCATGATGTGTCTGATTCCACTCATCCATTGCCTCTATAGCGGAATTCGGCTGATGAACGGCTAAAACTGGACCTTCTGCAAGAATGTTCAGGTTTTTATCAGTGATAATGGTTGCAATTTCAATAATTAAGTCACTATCAGGGTCAAGTCCTGTCATTTCCAGGTCTATCCAGATGAGGTTGCTTGAATCCACTGTCATTTCCTTACCATAATGATGAGAGTTGCATTAAATTGTAGCATTGGCTAATCTGTATGGCTAATTCTTAAAACTAACATGTTTAATCGAACAGTATGAATACATTTACACTTATATTTTTAATGGCTTTAATTTTTTCTTATGCTATTCAATTTTGGCTTTCTATGCGGCAAAAATCATTTGTTTCAAGCCATAGAGACGCCGTTCCTGAAGCATTTAAAGATACGGTAGCACTTGATGCGCATCAAAAAGCTGCTGATTATACCGTAGATAAGGGCAAGTTAGGAGATATAGATAGCGTTATCGGTATCATTTTCTTGCTTTTACTGACTTTGGGAGGCGGCATCAGTATGGCTTTTAATTATTGGACAATGTTTGACTTATCTCCAATGATGGCTGATTTACTGGCTGTTGCGACTATATTTCTAGTGATGACACTTTTTGAAATCCCGGGTAGTTTATACGGTACCTTTGTTATTGAAGAAAAGTTTGGTTTTAATAAAAGTACTTTAGCTCAATTTTTTAAAGATCAACTCATTTCAATAACATTAGTGATGGTCATTGGTTTGCCTATTTTAGCCTTATTAATCTGGGTTATGGATAGTATCGGTTCTTTATGGTGGTTGTATGCCTGGGCTATTTTAATGAGTATTTCCTTATTAATGAGCTGGCTATTTCCAACCATTATTGCGCCTTTATTTAATAAATTTACCCCGATGGAAGACGGTACTTTAAAAGACCGTATTCAAGGTCTGTTGAACCGTTGTGGTTTTAGCAGTAATGGTATTTTTATTATGGACGGTTCTAAACGCTCTGGTCATGGCAATGCCTATTTTACAGGGCTTGGCAATAACAAAAGAATCGTCTTTTATGATACCTTGATTGACTCCCTAGATGATGAAGAACTTGAAGCGGTACTAGCACATGAACTCGGTCATTTTAAATGTAAACATGTGATAAAAATGCTGATTGCATCGTCTATTATGACTTTATGCAGTTTTGCTATATTAGGCTGGCTGATTACTCAAGATTGGTTTTTTAGTGGTCTAGGCGTTGATACGCACTCAAATGCTGCCGCCTTACTTTTATTTATGCTGGTTTCCCCAGTGTTTACTATTTTCATGCAACCGATCAGTGCGTTTTTTCAGCGTAAGTTTGAATTTGAAGCGGACGATTTTGCCTCACAAAATGCTAAACCCAGCAAAATGATCAGTGGCTTAGTCAAGCTTTATGAAGAAAATGCCAGCACCCTAACACCCGACCCTTTGTATTCTGCTTTTCATTATAGTCACCCACCGGCCGCTATTCGTATTGCTCATCTAGAAACTAAAATGCAGTCAGCATAATGGCTGAATTACATGAAGGACTGGTTATATCGCATTTAGGCCAGGGAATAGCTGTTGAAATATCAAATACTATTTATTTATGCCAGACTCGCCGTAAATTAGAAACGGTAACCGTTGGAGATCGAGTGATGATTAGCATTTCATCACTTGAGCAAGGGCGTATTGAACAACTATTACCCCGACGATCTTTATTGCAAAGACCTAGCAGAAATAATAAAACGCGTCCTGTTGCAGCCAACATAGACAAAATTTATATTGTTTTTGCCGTTGAACCGGCCTGTGATTTTCTATTGATTGACCAATATCTGGCTATTTGTGAAAACAAAAATATAGCGGCTGTTCTGGTTTTAAATAAAGTTGATTTAATACTGGAACAGATAGAAAAAGAACTGCTGATTTACCAGCAACTGTCATATTTTATCCATAGGGTTAGTGCGGTAGACAATAGTGGAATGGCTGAATTAAAAACAGCTTTAAATAACCATATTAATATTTTCACCGGTCAATCAGGTGTTGGTAAATCCTCTTTAACCAATAGGCTAATACCCAATAAGCAATTAAAAACCAACACAGTGTCTGAAATTACTAAACATGGGCGGCATACCACTACAGCGGCAACACTTTACCATTTACCCGACGGTGGGGATTTAATTGATAGCCCAGGCGTGGCTATTTTTGGCTTGGCAGATTTAACGCAAAAGCAATTAGCGTGGGGTTATCGCGAGTTTCAACCACTACTTGAACACTGTCGATTTAATAATTGTCGGCATATTCACGATAAAGACTGTGCTGTACGAATGGCTGCAGAAGTAGGGGACATTTCAATGCAGCGGTATCAGCGTTTTTTGAAATTAACCAATAAAATGTCGACACTTTGAGAAACTAGAGAGAAAGCATGTTATTGCTCAAAAATATTTCATCCATAAAAAAACCAGTCGTGTAAAAAATGACTGGTTTTTTAAAGTTTGCTTAGCGCATCCACGCGCTACGAGACGTATAATATAGCGATAAGCTTATTTCATCAAAGCCTCTAAA
>CAZDMC010000011.1:6792-16362 GCA_964506335.1 uncultured Methylomarinum sp.
CTGATTTTACGGCTTCTGCAGCAGTTGCTTCCTCAGTAACGGGAGCCACAGTTTTTTCAACCATATCTTTTGCTGAGTCCATCAAAGAGTTTGCTTTATCTGTTGCAGTTTTCTCGACCATATCTTTGGCTTCAGAAACAGCATTATCAATTGCCGTTTTGCTGTCTTTCATTTTACTCTCAACCGCAGCTGTGGCATTTTCAGCTGCTTCAGTAGTACCATCAACAACATTGCTGATCATGTCTCCAGTTTTAGTAGCGGCTGCATCACCCATTTTTGCGGCTTCTTCTGTTGCCGTCTTTACAGCGGATGACATTTTGTCGCCTACAGCCGAAGCTGTTTCATCCGCTTTTTGAACAACTGCTTCAACACTGGATTGTGCCGCCGAAGTTGCACTTTCTGCGGCTTGCTCTGCCTGCTCACAAGCCATTAATAAAACAGCTATTGACGGGATTAATATATGTATAATTTTCATTGCTAATTCCTTATTCTAACGATTGTTGAAAATAAATTTTATGACCTGGGACGTTAAGTATAGTTTAAACGAATAGTTAGTCAATGACCTGAACAAACCCCTCTTGAACTTGTTTCGTTTTCACCGTAAAAAACTTTCTAAAGCACGGCATGAAGCTAATCGTCAAAGGTATTGAATAAAAGCAATATATTGCCGCAGCCTCTCCCGTTGAAACATCAAAAATCCATTGCGGCATAAACAAGGCCAGTATTGCCCCAGCAAGATGGTAGGAGGCTATTTTCCAATTGTTTTTCCAGACGAAACCACTTAAGGCAAGTCCAAAAAATGAACCCCAGTTAACCACTAAACCAAATGCGCTCGGAATATTATAGCCGATATGATATTTACCCATAAAAATACAGGCCACAAAGTCCCCAATAAAATTAGCAGTCATATCAAATAAATGCCAGTGAGAGGGAAGAAAGTTGAAGATAAGAAAACTACCGCTTAAACACATACCTAACAAGGTCGCTTTCTTTAAAGCCGTTTTATCAGATGAGTAGGTTGCTAATGCAGGCATGATGGCTAAAGCCTGCAGGCTGATATGATACGTTGAAATTTCACTGAGAAAAAGATTGGTTCCATAACCACATTGATCAGCAACCGGATAGGCAAAATATTGAATAAATTCCATCAGAGAAAAATGGAATATAGCATAAGCCCGGGCGACACGAACCCACAGCGGCTCACTTTTATCCAGAAAAGTCACACTGGAAGCGGCAAGTCCTACCAAGCCTAACCCTAGCGACATATTTGCACTAAAACACATATTTTAATAACCTGCAAAAAATTAGGGAAAATAGCATATCTCCCTGATAATAACAAGAATTTGCTTTATAGATAAAAGCCAATTCAGAATGGAACGTGCGTCTGAAGTGACTAAAAACAAAGACAAATATTAAATAGATTTTTTGACTTCATCGACTAAATAATTTGCATATTCAATCACATCAGCTTCATTTTCACCTTCGACCATTACTCGGATTAATGGTTCTGTTCCAGAGGCTCGAAGTAAGACTCGCCCTTTATCGGCTAATTTATTTTCAATCTTGGTGATCGCTTGCTGAACACGCTCTACCTCATTCAGATTGACCTTTTTATTGATTCTAACGTTCAATAAGATTTGAGGATATTTATTCATCCCCGATTTAAGCTGATGCAAACTTTTACCGCTTTTTTGTATTTCTGCCAAGACTTGTAATGCAGCAACAATGCCATCACCTGTTGTGGTTCTATCCAGACAAATAATATGTCCAGAACCTTCGCCCCCTAGAATTGCTTTGTTTTTAACCAGCATTTCCATGACATAGCGGTCGCCCACATTAGCGCGCAGCAATTTAATCTCTAGTTTCTTTAAGGCATGTTCCATGCCCAGGTTAGTCATTAATGTACCAATAACACTGCCGTTCAGTTCTCCCGCTTGCTTTCTTGATTTTGCGATAATATAAATGAGCTCATCGCCATCCACAATTTCGCCTTTATGATCAACCATGATCAAGCGGTCACCATCTCCATCCAGAGCAATACCTAAATCTGCACGACATTCTATGACTTTTTCGGCTAATAATTCGGGTTTAGTTGCGCCACATTCATCATTAATATTTAAACCATTGGGTTCTGCACCAATAGTGACTATCTCTGCACCGATTTCGCTAAAAACATGAGGTGCTATGTGATAAGTTGCGCCATGCGCGCAATCAATCACTATCCTCAAATCTTTAAAGTCCATGTGTGCAGGGATTGTAGATTTGCAAAATTCAATATAACGTCCTGCAGCATCAACCAGGCGGCTGGCTTTACCCAGTCTGGAAGACTCAACTGTGGTCATCGGAGAATCTATATATTGTTCGATTTTATGTTCAAGTTGATCAGCAAGTTTAGTTCCATCGACTGAAAAAAACTTGATGCCATTATCATAATAAGGATTGTGAGAAGCACTGATAACAATGCCTGCTTTTGCTCTTAAAGTTCGGGTCAAATAAGCTATTCCAGGTGTTGGCATCGGCCCTAATAAGCGTGTGTCAACGCCTGCCGCCGATAATCCTGCTTCAAGAGCCGATTCAAACATATAACCCGATATACGAGTATCTTTTCCAACGATGACAAAACCATGTCCTGCTTCTGCAAAAACACGACCGGTAGCCCAGCCCAATTTGAGCATAAAATCGGGAGTAATAGGGTGTATTCCTACTTCACCTCTAATACCATCGGTACCAAAATATTTTTTTTTCATTGAATTTCTCCAGCAAACAAAAATTTTCTTTATCACAAAAAAAAGGAGAGATTTTTAATCTCTCCTTTTTACTTTTGAAATCTGTTAACTCTGTTCCGCAGCGTCACCTATAGAACTGTTATCTTCTTTATTTTCATCCGCACTTTCAGGTTTTACATTACTGTCTGATGGTGGGGGAGTATCATCCCATCCTTTAGGGTCTCTCACCGGTTTTCTATCGAGTAAATCATCCAGTTGATATTTATCAATGGTTTCATATTTCATTAAGGCGGCAGCCATTGAATGCAAAATATCTTCGTTATCTTTAAGAATCTGCTCTGCACGTTTATAATTTTTATCAATTATTTTTCTTATTTCTTCATTAATCGTGGTAGCCGTTCCATCAGCAATCGTTTTATTTTGGGTGACAGAATGCCCTAAAAACACCTCACCGTCTTCTTCACCATAAGATAATGGACCGAGACGACGCGATAAGCCCCATTTAGTTACCATATTCCTAGCAAGTTCAGTGGCACGTTCTATATCATTTTGAGCGCCCGTTGATACTTGCTCCCAGCCAAAAATTTGTTCTTCAGCAATACGCCCCCCATATAAGCTGGAAATCATGCTGTCCAGTTTACATTTACTGGCACTGTACTGGTCTTTTTCTGGCAAGAACATGGTTACACCTAGAGCACGACCTCGCGGCATAATGCTGACTTTATAAACAGGGTCATGTTCTGGTACGATTTTACCTACAATCGCATGTCCTGCTTCATGGTAGGCGGTCATTCTTTTTTCTTTTTTATCCATGACCATAGACTTTCTTTCCACGCCCATAATCAATTTGTCTTTAGCTCTTTCCAAGTCAGACATATCAACTAATCGTTTGTTTTCACGGGCAGCAAATAAAGCAGCTTCATTAACTAAATTGGCTAAATCTGCACCTGAAAACCCGGGCGTGCCTTGAGCAATATATTTAACTTTTACATCATCAGCCGCAGGTACTTTTTTCATATGTACCTGAAGAATTTGTTCTCTGCCTCTAATATCAGGCAAACCTACTTCTACTTGTCTATCAAAACGACCTGGACGCAATAATGCTTTATCTAAAACATCAGCACGATTAGTGGCGGCAATAACAATAATACCTTCATGTCCTTCAAAACCATCCATTTCAACCAATAGCTGGTTTAATGTTTGCTCTCTTTCGTCATTTCCTCCGCCTAGACCGGCACCGCGAGAACGACCTACTGCATCAATTTCGTCAATAAATAAAATACAGGGTGCATGTTTTTTGGCTTGTTCAAACATATCACGGACACGAGATGCGCCTACACCGACAAACATTTCAACAAAGTCAGATCCAGAAATAGTAAAAAAAGGAACTTTAGCTTCACCTGCAATAGCCCTCGCTAATAAAGTTTTACCTGTTCCTGGCGGCCCAACCATTAATGCACCACGAGGTACAGTGCCTCCTAATTTTTGATATTTACTGGGGTCTTTAAGAAAATCCACCATTTCTTCGACTTCTTGCTTGGCTTCATCGCAACCGGCAACATCTGCAAAAGTAATTTTATTTTGCTCTTGATCTAACATCCGAGCCTTGCTTTTGCCAAACCCCATAGGGCCGCCACGACCTCCACCGCCACCGCCACCTTGCATTTGACGCATAAAAAACACCCAGACCGCAATTAATAACAGAATGGGGCCAAATGAGACTAAAAGCGTCATTAACATTGAAGGTTCTTCAGGAGGCTTGGCCTTAATTTCAACCCCATTAGTTAATAAGTCATCAATTAAATGAGCATCATCAGGTGCATAGGTTTTAAATTTGTCCCCTGACAGCATTTTTCCAACAATAAATTGTTCGTCAATGACAACTTGTTGAACCTGACCTGCTTTTACTGAGTCAAGAAACTGAGAATAAGAAATCGAACCATCGTTAGGCGTTGAGCGAGTGCCAAAGTTATTAAAAACTGACATCAAAACAACGGCAATAACAACCCACAAAATTACATTTTTAACCATATCGTTCAAGCTACTCGCCCCTGACCGGAACGGCCCTCATATTTAAAAAACCAAGTAATTATAACAAAATAATACTTTAAGCAACGGTAACTGCAAAAAAATAGCATACTTTGTTGTAACACATAAAATTACACTTATATTGTAATATAAAGCTATCACTGTAATATAAAGCTATCACTGTAATATAAAGCTATATTTTTTTATTTAAACCCCTTGGCTAAAATATATACTTCATTACTTCTTGCTCTGGATGATTTCGGTTTTCTTATTGTCACACTAGAAAATGATTTTGCCACTTCCTTCTTATATTCGTCAAACCCTGCTCCTTGGAACATTTTTATCAAAAAAGTTCCTCCCTTTTTTAGCACTGTTTGTGCCGTATCTAGTGCCAGTTCGGCCAAATAGATTGACCTGGGTTGATCCATGGCTTTATTTCCACTGATATTAGGTGCCATATCTGACATCACCAGATCGACGGTTGCGCCATTGAGCACTTTATATAAACTCTGCAATACCTCATCTTCTCTAAAATCACCCTGTATAAAATCCACACCCTCAATAGGATCAATTTCCAGTAAGTCCAAGGCAATGACTTTATTTTTCTTGCCCACAATTTTACTGGCATATTCTGACCAGCCACCGGGTGCAGCACCAAGATCTATAATATTCATTCCCGGCTTTATTATGTTGTCTTTATCTTGAATTTCAATCAACTTAAAGGTGGAGCGAGAACGATAGCCCATTGCCTGAGCCTTTTTTACATACTCATCATCAAAGTGCTCTTGCATCCATTGATTACTGCTTTTGCTACGCGCCATAGTGTTGTAGTGTATACTCTTTGCGTTTAAGAATCCCATTTTTATCACGCATATTATCGCGATGAGCGTTGTTGTAAAGCATTGAAAGAGACTACTATTGCTACTGCTTTACGCCTGGCACATCGCAATAATCTACGTGCTAAAAACAGGGATTCTTGATAGTGAAGAGTATCGAATTAGATTGTTTAAATTTTAATGGAAAAAAACGTGGACTCAGTTAGAAAAAAGCAGCTCAAAACTCAAGCTCATTCTTTAAAGCCAGTCAACACAGTCGGTCAAGCAGGTCTGTCAGAATCCGTTCTAAAAGAAATTGAAATAACCCTGGATACACACGAATTAATAAAAATAAAGATTCGTGCAGAAAGACCGCAAAGAAAGCAACTTTGCCAGCAGATAGTAGCAAAGACGCAAGCAGAACTTGTCCAGACAATCGGTCAAATTATTGTAATTTATAGAAAAAAATCTATTTAGTCGTTGATCTGGCGTATTTTAGGCTTCGCTCTGCAAGCGTTTTAAACATCAGCTTTATCCAGCTGGGCTGGTTTTCTAGTTGCTTGTCAATTTTAGAATAAGCGATTCTGACTAAGGTACAGTTTTCAATGACTACGATTTTCCATTTTCTTGGCTCCCGGTTAAAATAAGCCAGTTCTCCTATCAATTTTCCTGGCCTTATGAAGTCATCTAAAACAGTTCCATCAGAAAGTGCTCTTTGCAGAACACCCGCTTTAATGAGATAAATTGCATCCCCTGTTGAACCTTCATGGCAAAGAATTTCATTTTTATAAAGGGTGAATTGCTTAACCTCTTCACCCCAAAAAAAATCGGTATTATTTAAAATAAGTTTCTTCAATTCCTGATTCAATAACAAGTAGTCCATACTAGATAATTGAATTGATTTTTGGTAAAAAAATTTGCCAGGAATATCCCCGTGATTCTGACAGGCTATTTTTACTTTTGTATCTGTCAATTTTATAAGTTTTTCAAAAAATGGAAAATCAATTGGGCAAGAATTCAGGTCAACCAGGATATATTCAAATTTTTTATTAGCTACTTTTTGTAAAAAACTGGCCTGATCAAGTACATCTTGAATCTGCTTGATCTGTGATAATTCTTTTTCAATGATTGAAGTGGCTTGGTCTAAGAATGTAGTATTATTTGTTGCGATTAAAAAATTCATATTTCCACACCTTAAATTATCAACTTACAATTCAAATACAGATGACAATAAAAAGCAAATTAATGTTGCTACTTGAATGAAATGAGTTTTATGCAATGAGCGATATAAGAACAAATAAGTCACATTACCATGAAGCGGAGAAGCTTGCGCCTTGGCGAGAGTCCTTACATGGGATTATTTTTGGTTCAGAAACCCGATTAGGCAAGGCTTTTGATATTGCCTTGATTATCAGTATTGTATGTAGCGTTCTAGCCGTAATGCTAGGGTCTGTTGTCAGTATAGAAATAAAACACGGTGAAATTTTATTTTACATTGAATGGTTTTTCACCCTTTTATTTACTCTGGAATATGGGCTGCGACTGCTTTCAGTACGTCGCCCATTACGCTATATGTTCAGTTTTTTCGGTATTGTTGATTTTGTATCTATTATTCCTGCTTATCTTGTTTTTATCCTGCCCAGTATTAAATATATGCTGGTTATTCGTATTTTACGATTACTAAGAGTATTTCGAGTGTTAAAGCTTTCTGCTTATATGGGAGAGGCAAATATTTTAATGCATGCCTTGAGTCGAAGCTGGCGGAAAATTATGGTTTTTTTATATACCATTGTTACGCTGGTCATTATTTTTGGCGCTCTAATGTATGCTGTTGAGGGTAGTGAATCAGGCTTCACCAGTATTCCTAAATCTGTTTATTGGGCTGTAGTTACCTTAACCACTGTCGGTTATGGCGATATCGCGCCGCAAACGCCGTTGGGTCAGATGATCGCTGCATTTATCATGATTATGGGTTATGGCATTATTGCAGTGCCCACAGGTATATACAGTGCTGAACTAATAAAAACGGCTCTACCTGGGAAAATCAGTAATAATGCCTGTCCGGATTGTGGTGAAACCGGCCATGATTTTGATGCTGAATTTTGTAAATATTGTGGCCATTTGATTGATGATAAAGTAGATCATTGAAGCCAGCCAGCTATGCACCTAATTTACGCCTTGAATACACATAAAAATCCTGGGTCAAACTTTCGGATATTATTAAGCTATCCCTGCTAAGCCTATAGCTTTATTCTCATTGACCACTATATTTATATTGAGGAAACAATTACATGCACCTTGGCTATGTCAGAGAATCAAACAATAGCAAAAGTTTATTTAGAAACAGAAGATGAAATAACTGTTTATGTTGTTGTCAATGCTTCGCCTGAACAAATTGATTATTCTGAAGAATGGCTAGATGATCAATTAATAGAATATGGTTGTTCTGGTTTAAGTCTTATAAAAACAGCGCATCAGAAAATAGCAGAACTTTTAGCGGGCAATAAAGCCGGACGAGTAATGCTGGGCTATAAAATAGATGCTACGGTAGATGTCGAAATATCTGCTGATACATTGTCTGCCAGCTTATCTATAACTGCGCCACAAGGTGGCAATTTACCAAGCTCTAAAGAATTGGTTGAAGCTTTAAATAGTCAAAAAATCAGTCTTAAGCTAGTTGATAAAAAAAAGATTGTTGATCTGATAATAAAATCTCAAATTGTAGAACCTGGCGAGGCAGTTGAGGTTGTTGTTGCCAATGGAAGAGCCGTGCAACATGGTAAAGATTCGCAGTTTGAATGCTTGATAGACAATGCAACCGACCGCAGGCCTACAGAACGCGATGATGGTTCTTTAGATTATTATGATTTAGGTGAAATACCTTGTGTTGAGGTGGGTTGTGAATTGATGAGAAGAATTTCTCCGACACCTGCAAAAAATGGTCGAAGTGTCACCGGACAAGATCTAAAAGCAAAAATAGGTAAGGAGCTAAAATTTAGTAAATGTAAAGGAGCACAAGTCAGCCCTGCTGATCCTGATCGACTGGTTTCAACCTTAAAAGGTCAGCCTGTCATTACTCATAGAGGGGTTAAAATTGAAAATATTTACACCGTAAAAAATGTTGATGTGCACACAGGGCATATTGAATATGACGGTTCTGTTGTGGTTAAAGGTGATGTTGCTTCAGGCATGAAAATCAATGTGAGTGGTGATGTGCAAGTGTTTGGCATGGTCGAAAATGCTTGTATAGATGCTGGCGGAAATATTGATATCAAACTGGGTGCAGTAGGACGTACTGATAATTCGAAAGCTGATGGGAAAATACAGATAAATTGTAAGGGTAATTTATCTGCAGGGTATATGGAGAATGTTTTTGCTAATGTACAGGGCGATGTTTTTATAAAATCCAGAATTTCTAACTGTGAAGTCAAGGCGGGTTTCCAGGTTATTGTCGGTAATCCACAGCAGGATAAAAGTGGCATAGTCGGTGGAACTATTACCGCAGGTTCGATTATACGTGCAGAAGTGTTAGGGTCATCTGCAGGGACTTTAACTTCTGTTGCAATTGCCTGTAGCGATGAAATGTTGGAAAATTTTGATACTATAAAGCAAGAAATCACCGCCCAGGAAGAGTTGCTGGGGAAAATGTTGAGCCTGGCAGTTAGTTTGGCTAAAAAACAATCAAAAGAGGCAAAGCAATTACTGAGTGATGTAAAAAAAGACACCCAGGAAATAAAGGCAAAGGTCAATGCCTTAATTAGTCAGAAATACGATATTGAGGCGGCCATAGAGAAAACCAGAAAGGGCAAAATAATTGTACAAAAGGAAGCGCATCATGGCGTTACAATAAAAATTATGCTTAAAGAACAGGAAATTAAATCAAGGTATGGAAAGGGTGTGTTTTTGCTGGTTGATGATGCCATGGCTTTTAATTCAGTAATGACCTGAGTAGTAGCAATTATTCTCAAGGCAATTTCTTTAGCCATGGCATTTAAAAAATC
>CAZDMC010000012.1:0-16101 GCA_964506335.1 uncultured Methylomarinum sp.
ACTTTACTATGGCTTATACACAAGTGTAAGCGGTCAACTGATTTATCTAGGATTATGTGCTGTCTGCATTGCTGATAAAGGTAAAGTATACTGGTCAAGAGATGTATAATAATGTTTTGAGCGCTTTTAATACTAAGAACCTGTTCAAGGATTTACTGCGCGACTGTCAATTGCGCTTGGGCGGTGTCCGAAATCCTCATTTACTTCGTGTAAACTCTGGTTTCTGAGCTTCGTCCGCACACAATGGACAGTCGCTCGTAACGATTTTGAACAGGTTCTAAGAGATAAATTGCATTATGTAGTTATGGTAAATATTGAGGTAAATTCTATGTTTTCGAAGTTTTCTGGACAACAGCTTGCTCTTCCTAGGTCTAACTTCATTTTAGTTGCGGTTATCACTTTTACTGTTGCGTATATTACTTTTTCTATTTTAGCTCACCCGGAAGATAAATCATTAGCCTATCATTTTAAAAGTGAAAGGGGTTTGATTACAGGGCTATCGGCAACTTATCTAGCTATGGCGAGTTCCTTTGCACTGGCAACACTTCTGGTGCATATTAGAGCAGAGAGGGCTTCTTTATGGGCATGGGTGGTTTTGGCGGCTGCTTTTATGTTTCTCTCTTTGGATGAAGTCGCACAGTTTCATGAACGCGTGGGGCGTATGTTAGGGCATCAGATGAGTTCAGGTGTGTTTAGAAACTGGAATGATGTGATTGTAATTATTTATGGCATTGTTGCTTTGCCAATAATTGCAATTATATTTCCAAGTATCGCAAAATATCAAAGAACGCTTAAACTCTTTGGCTTGGCATTTGTTTTTTATCTGATTCACACTCTTGTCGATTCAACGCAAGACCCAAGTACAACAGTTTCAGTGATCTTCGAGGAGTCTGCTAAGCTTTTTTGTGGTGCATTTTTGGCTTTGAGTATGTTTTTCAGTTTTTATGAGGCTTTATGGGGGCTAGAAAAAGCGGACTAATGCTCCGTCAAAATTGTATTAAAGGAGGTTGGAAGTTGAAAAGGGAGAGCCTCCTAGGTAGTTCATTTGTGTTAATTGCTTATACTGTTATCGAAAGAATTGGCTCGATAAAACTCGCTTCTTTGAGGCTATGTTTTGCATTTTAATGCAGATCAGGAGAGGAAGCTTTGTTTATAATTGAATTGTTGCCTTTTTCAGCTCTGTTTTCCGCAACTGCCATGCTCCACTGATTTTCAGGATAAATAAATTAGTTTTAAAGAGATTATAAAAACAAGCAAAATTATTATATGTCACTTGCCATTGTATACAGCAGAGGTCGTTCAGGAATCGATGCACCATTAGTTACTGTTGAGGTACATGTGACTAATGGCTTACCCAGTCTTTCTATCGTGGGTTTGCCGGAAACAGCGGTTAAAGAAAGTAAAGACCGGGTTCGGGGTGCTATTATAAATTCACATTTTGAATTTCCGATTCAGCGAATTACTATCAATCTGGCACCTGCTGATTTACCCAAAGAAGGTGGGCGATTTGATTTGGCTATTGCCCTCGGTATTTTGGCCGCATCGGATCAAATACCAAAAAACAGACTGGATGAATATGAGTGTATTGGCGAGTTATCTCTCAGTGGAGAATTGAGGCCGATTATAGGTGCATTGCCTGTTGCAATTCATTGTCGTGATGCGCAAAGAAAACTGATTTTGCCAGAAGCTAATGTGGCCGAAGCTATCTTGGTTAAGCAGGCCGGTCTTTTACCCGCGAGCAGTTTACTTGAAGTCTGTGCACATGTCGGTGGGCAAAAATCATTAAAGTTAGTTGTTGAAGAGTCGCTTGAAAAAGTGAGACAATCCAGTATTGACTTTGCCGATGTCCAAGGGCAATTTCATGTTAAAAGAGCGTTTGAAATTGCAGCTACCGGTGCCCATAATTTGCTCATGCTAGGGCCTCCTGGAACAGGAAAATCGATGCTGGCATCTCGTCTGCCCACTATTTTGCCGGAATTAACGGAGCAACAGGCACAAGAAACAGCGGCCATTGTTTCTATCAGCGACAAGGGCATTGATATAGAAAACTGGCTAACGCCGCCTTTTCGTGCCCCTCATCACACGGCATCTGCTGCTGCACTGGTCGGTGGTGGCAGTAATCCAAAACCGGGAGAAATTTCCCTGGCTCATAACGGCACACTGTTTCTTGATGAGTTGCCTGAATTTGACCGTAAAGTTTTAGAAGTATTGCGCGAGCCTTTAGAAACAGGACATATCACTATTTCTCGTGCCAGTCGACAAGCCGATTTTCCGGCAAAATTCCAGTTGATTGCGGCGATGAATCCTTGTCCATGTGGCTATATAGGTGATGCATCAGGACGTTGCCATTGTACTTTAGAACAAGTGGCTAAATATCGAGCTAAAATATCAGGGCCTTTATTAGACCGTATTGATATGCATTTAGACGTACCTCGTGTTTCTCATGAGGTGTTGAGAAAAGGTTCTCCAGAAGGGGAGGAATCCAGTGCTGAAATTAGAGCAAGGGTAATTGTGGCACGCCATATTGCCATTGAAAGGCAAGGTAAAGTAAATTCAGAACTTTCTAGTAAAGAGGTCAAAAAATATTGTGTGCTGTCAGAACAAGGTCATAATATTCTTGAGCAGGCTATGGATCAGTTTGGTTTGTCACATCGGGCATATCATCGAATCCTAAAACTGGCTAGAACTATTGCAGATTTGGCCCAGCAGGAACAGATTGAAATTCAACATTTAAGTGAAGCGATTGCTTATAGAAAATTGGATAGAAAGCAGTAGTTTATTTTTTACAAGTCGCTAAAACAGCTTGTGTAAAAACCGCTGTATTACAATCCAGCAAAGTAAAATTTTCTTTCGCCCGAGTTATTCCCGTGTAAATTAATTCTCGTGTTATTACAGGGCTTCGAATTTCAGGTAGCACTAAAGCAACATGATTAAATTCAGAGCCTTGAGCTTTATGTACGGTGATTGAAAATGCTGTTTCCGCATCGGGTAAGCGCATCGGTGATATCCAATCCACCTTGGAATCAGTTAATGGGTTGTCGCCTGGAAATACGACTCTGAGTTTGCCGGTATTATCTTTTAGGGTAATACCAATATCACCATTCATTAAGCCCAGATTATAATCATTGCGTGTAATCATCACCGGACGGCCTTCATACCAAATATTCTGTTTTTGTGTTGGAAATAGCCAGGCTTCAATGCGCTGGTTTAGTTCTTCAATGCCCCAAGAACCTTGGCGTAAAGCACTGAGAACCTGGAAGCTATCAAAAGCGCTCAGAACTTGTCGAGCCCAGAGATTATAATGAGCCGTTTCAACCGGGCGGTTTTTCTTAATTATATCCAGATAATAGCCATAGCCTTGACACGGTTTTGCTTTTCCGTTGTCATCAGCACCGGCATTATTAGTCACCAGTTTTTTTAATAAATTGAGCGTGTCATCAGGATTTGAAGATGCTCTCAACTTTAAATAATCGCGAGCTGGCAAAGGTATTAAATCTGAATACTTGTCTATGTCATTTAAAATATTCAGCGTTGTCCTAACATCTCCAGCATTGACTGCTTTAGCTAATTGTCCGATACCACTGTGTTCATTAAAGCGGTGGCTGTGCCGAAGCATAACCGTTTGTTGATTGATAGCAGAACCCTTTTCAGAGTTTATAGGCAGGCTTTGACCCGAATATTGGCTGATCCATGAAAGTGTTTCTTTATCATAGGCAGCCTGTTCGGCACCTTGGCATAAGTCACCCATGACCGAACCAGCCTCGACAGAAGCCAGTTGGTCTTTATCACCTAATAAAATCAATTGTGTGGTATCGGGTAGAGCTTCCAGCAATGAGGCCATCATTTCAAGGTCAATCATGGAGGCTTCGTCAACAATGACAATATCAGCTACCACAGGCTTATGTCTATTATGAAAAAATTGCCGAGAGTCATGGCGGCTTCCCAATAAACGATGCAGGGTGATGGCTTTTTTAGGAATGGCTTGTTTGATCTGCTCACTGATGTTTAGATTATCGACGGCTTTACTGATTGATTCACTCACCCTGGCGGCTGCTTTTCCAGTGGGTGCGGCCAGTAAAATTTCTGGATTCCTGGCATGCTTTGAGGATTGATGAGCAAGCTTAATCAGTAGCGCAAGGAGTTTGCTCAAGGTGGTCGTTTTTCCTGTACCTGGGCCACCGGTAATGATGGTAAACCGCGAGCGCAAGGCCAATACGCAGGCTATTTTTTGCCAATCCGTTTTTTCGGATGTGGATGGAAATAAGCAGGCTAATTGATCAAGTAACGCGGCTGGCAGACTATTTCTCATGGGTCGCAAACGTTGCTGAATACAAATATTGAGGGTTTGCTGATATTGCCAGTAACGTCTTAAGTACAAGCGCTTGCCATCCAGCACTAGTGGCGTATTGTGTTTTCCGGTAGAAACCAGCCGAGATTGTTTAAGCGTGGATATCCATTGCTCAAGGTCATATATTTTGAGTGCTGGCAATTCATCGAGTACAAAATCAGAATCTGTTATCTGGCTATCAGAAGCACTTATTGCCAACAGCAATTCAGGCTGTTGACAGAGTTTTTCCAGATCAAGATAAACCTCACCTTTATCAAGTTGATGGCTGACTAAAGCCGCCGCCAAAAGTACCGGATCAGAGGCGTTTTTTTCCTGATTTAGTAGAAAACGGACAAAGGCTCTGTTTAGCTGATTCAGCCAGCCATGAGCGACCCATTTATCTATTATTTCAAGCACTGAATGGTTTTGTATCATTAAACTACCCATTTTTGCTCGACGATGAAAATAGCTTATCCAGACTTAGCATAAATTGTTTGGCTGGCTTGCCAAAAACACGCCCAGTTTCGGCGCCTTGTGAGCCACGCAAAAATAAGTACAGTCCACCGCCTATATGTTGATCATAATCATACTGCTCACCCAGCCTGGATTGTAATAGACGATGCAAAGCCAGTAAATATAAACTGTATTGCAAATCATAGCGTTTTGACAGCATGGTTGTTAACAGTGTCTTCTCTGTGTAGGCGGAATCATTTTGACCCAGGCTATTAAATTTGTAATCGACAATGTAATACTGCTGTTTATGCATAAAAACCAGATCAATAAAACCTTTTAATAATCCGTTGATTTGTCCGGGTAGCGCTGGCGGACGAGAATGACCTGGAAAAATAGACTGGGTAACCAGTTGGTCAAGTTGTTGTGTGTCTACTCTATCAGCGCCAATCAAAAATTCCAGTTCGGCCTGATAATTGTTTTCACTCAGTTGTGACAAGTTGAAATTACTGTCTTTCAGTAGTGGCATGGTTAACCAATGAGATAAGGCCGAAGCTACAATATCTTGTTTATTTATCCATTCTGCAGAAGTAAAATGCTGCTGGATCAATTCTTTAGCTAAATCCGCATTAGCTTGTACTGTTGCAAAACCAAGCTGGGCACATTGTTCCAGCAACTCATGAATTAACACACCGGGCTCTGCACCTCGGGGTAAACCATGAACGCCATCTAATACATCGCCTACTTGTTTAATGTCGGGTTCTGCTTCATCTGTTTGCTTATCATCCTGAGCCGTTTCGGGTTCCAGGGTAGTGTGTGATTGCAGGTCTTCAATTTGCAAGGCGCTGTAACTGGCTATCCACCAATTAGTGGCTATTTTTGTCGTTGCAGTACGTGGTTTCTCATATTGGGTTGTTTGCCGAGGCGGAATGTAGCTATCAAGGCTAGGCTTGGGCAATTCTAATAGGGTAATTGCCTGGCAATTGCCTTTAATCTGTTTAAGTTGTAAGGCCATATCCGTTGCTGTCATGCCTGTTTGCCAGCCTAAAAGCGAGCCCATTCCAGACTTTTCAAGCTGGCAGGCTTTGCTATTACCCGATTTAACGGCAGCAATACCCAGCCAGCAAGCATACTGTGCACGGGTCATGGCAACATATATTAACCGTATATCTTCTTGCAGACGTTCTTCATCACTCAAGGCTCGGATTTCTTCCTTTTTATGCAGATCTATGTGTAAGTCTTGATTGTGGTCGTGATAACGATAATGGCTACTAGATCGACTGGCGACCTCTTTAAAACTACAAATAAATGGCAAAAAAACTAAGGGATATTCAAGTCCCTTGGATTTATGAATGGTAATGATTTTGATTAGTCTGGCATCACTTTCGAGCCGGACAATGGCTTCGTCACCCAATGGGTTGTTGTCGTCTGCAATGGCCTCAGCAAAGTACCTGATCAGGGCTTGTTCACCTTCCAGTTGAGTACTGGCTTGCTGGAGTAATTCGGCCAGATGCAAAAGATTAGTGATGCAGCGTTCGCCGTCACTGTCTGTGATGAGCTGATCCTGTATGTCATAATCGTTGAAAAATTGCCATAAGGCGGGAAGTATGCCTTGTTGTTGCCAAAGCTCCCTGTACCTCATAAAGCGTTCCAGTTGTTGTTCAAAGGCAATATCATCAACAGCCAGTTGATGTAATTTCTGGTAAGACCAGCCAATTATAGAAGTACTTAAAGCGGTACGCACTTTCCGTTCATTACCTGGGTCGGCTAGTGCTTTTAGCCAAAGCAATAGATCAGAGGCTTCACAGCTGGCAAAAACTGAATCGCGTTCGGAAAGATAAACGCTGCGTAATTGACGTTTAGCCAATGCTTTGCGCATTACTTTGGCCTCATTTCTAGTACGAACTAAAATAGCGATATCTGAAAGCTGCAAAGATTTTATTTCTGCAGATTTGAAGCCGGTATTTCCGGAATTTGCCAGATTCAATAATCTGACAATCTCACTAGCTGTGGTTTCTGCCATTTTTTCACGATATTCCGGCAATCCCACAACTTCTGTTGTTTGCCAATGCCATAGGCTTAAAGCGGGTGCGGTTTGATTATTAATGACCCATTCATCCCCACGACCCTGGGCGGCAACAGGATTAAATGGCAATGGGTTATCATGCTTTTGTTTAAATCGAAAAGCACCATTGATTTGTTGATCTGCATATTGAAACAGCTGATTGACCGCATTGACAAATGCCTGGCTGGAACGATAGTTGGTTCCTAGTGTGTAATGCTTGCCCGCTGTATTTTGATGAGCTTTAAGATAAGTATAAATGTCGGCACCACGGAATGAATAAATAGCCTGTTTCGGGTCGCCAATCATAAAACAACCAAATTTACTGCCAATATTTGCCGGATATAGAGTGGAAAATATACGATATTGAACGGGATCCGTGTCCTGAAATTCATCAATCAATGCAATAGGGTATTGTTCTCGAATGATTTTTACCAGGTGTGGGCCATTACTTTCCTGCAAGGCCTTATCTAAACGCGTTAGCATGTCATCGAAAGTCATTCGGGCAATACGTTGTTTTTCACTGCTGTAACGATTTCGAATCCAGTGTATGGCATGTTTAAGCAATTCAACTTTTAAATCAGCTAATGAGGCGAGTTGTCCGGGTAATTTACCCAGTGCATCAAAACCAGGATGCTTAGGTGGTATTTGCCCCAGCTTAGCTAATTTTGCCATGCCCTCGGTTGATAGATTTTCAAAGCCCTTGCCAATAACAAGATTCTCTTGGTCAGGGCTAATGCTCCAGAATATGATCTTGTCTATCCATTTTTGGCGGTTTGCCGAATTATAGTTTCTTGCAGGTAACACTTTATTTTCTACCGCCGTATCAAGCAAGCTTTTGATTTCAGTTGCCCATTGTTGCCAGGGTTGTTTTAGGGTTTGAAGCGCTGTTTTTCTGGATGAGTCTACGGCTGACAATATGGCTTTAATATCCTGAGCCTTAAGCAAACACTCAGCAATCGGATCTGAATTCGTTAATAGCCCTTTAATAGCTCTAAATAAATCATCGGGTTGCTTAAATATTTTATAGAGTGCCTGAAAATCTGGATCATCATAAGAAAATTGATAGTAAAAACTGCGCCAGTAATCTCTGACAACCTGATTCAAAAGTTCGCTATCATGAGTATTCACTTCTTGGTGAAACAGACTGCCACTGTCAAAGGCGTGTTGTTGTAACATACGATTACACCAGCCATGAATAGTATAGATAGCCGATTCATCCATCCAGTTGGCAGCCAGTTCCAGCCGTCGAGCGCAGGATGGCCAATGCTGTTCAGCATAGTGAGCGCGAATGGCTTCTAAAAATGGATCAATTCCCTCTGCCATTATTTGCTGACGGAAAAAACGGGCGGCACAACTTAAGCGTTCGCGAATGCGTTCTCGTAATTCTTTGGTGGCAGCCTCGGTAAAGGTTACTACTAAAATATCGGGGGGTAATAAATAGCGTTCTTGCTGTTCACTTGCAGGGTTGTGGCCAAGAATCAGGCGCAGATATAAGGCCGCAATGGTGTATGTTTTACCTGTGCCAGCACTGGCTTCAATTAGGCCAGTGCCTGATAAGGGAAAATCGACAGGATCTAAGGCAATTGCAGTTGTCATCATTGTGCTTCCTCTGCGGTTTGGTAGTATTTGATATGATCAAATGCAGGTCGATACAGCTTGTCAGCCCAGTAGCTAAAATCCTTGCCATTTTCTGTTTGATTGAAATGGCTAAAGGCAGGGAAAAAGCGTGTTAGATAAGCATCGTAATTGACTTCACCTTTATTCCAGTCATCACCCTGGTATTTTGAAATGGCTTTTTCAAGCGCTGTTTCAGCGGGTGCACTCAGCCAGGCAAATGCAGTTTTGCAGGCAATGGGTAAAGGCGCACGCATACCTTGATAATAACTTTTCACAAGTAGCTGTAGCAGTTCATAAGCTTGCGCTTGTTCAATGGGGGAAATTTCAATGACACTATCTGATGCGATCACTATAGTCTGGAGTGGCCGGTTATCGGCGCAGGCGGCCAGGTGGCAAACCCAGTGCAGTAAAAGATTGGGGTATTTAATGCTGCCTTTATTAATTAAAGATTGAGCCGTTAAATAAATTAAACCATCGCCTTGCTGATCATTATGACGACGTAAATTGCTTAAATTTCCATTTAATTGAACATTGACTCCCGCAGATAATTCAAAAGGCGGTAACTGAACAATATGGGCTTCCAGTTCGGTAGGCCATTCTGGCAGGAATGATTGATACTGCTTCCAGCTTGATAATGCGGGTTCAGCGATGAGCTCAAAGCTAGCCTGAGCAAAACCAGCCAGGGGAAGCATCCCTTTTTGTGCCATCATTTTTTGTTGTTGTAACAAAAATGATTCAGTATCACTGAGGCCGTCACTTTGTATGCTTTTTAGTAAAGATTCACTCAATAAATAGGATTGCAAGGCATTGAAATTAAAAGGTTCGCTATCTTCAATGCAAGCCACATCATCATCGAACCCATACTTTAAGGTGTTATTACAGAAAGTTTTAACCGGTGCTTTTAAAAATCGGGCAAGTGCTTCAAGCGATAATGAAAAAAACTTTTCCTGAGAGTCTGTTACCGGTTGGTCGGTGGATGGAAGATTTTTTGGTTTTTTAAACCATTCATAGGCATAGCTAAATAAACGAGGGTCACGATCTGTTGAGACATAACGCTGACTAAAAGGTTGCAGTGGATGCTCAACAGAAATTGCTTTCAGCAGTGATTGCTGGTCAGAAAATGCCCAGCCCAAAGAGAGTACATCACGTAATTGACCGATCAGTACGGAGGGTGGGCGATCACTATTGTCACGAATACTGCGAGCTACCCAGCTGATATAAAGTGTTTCTCGGGCAGATAATATGGCCTCCAGGAACATGTAGAGATCGTCTTGACGGCGGGAGCGGTCGCCGGGTCGATAAAAGCCTCGTTCACTCATTAAATCAAAATTCTGTTTTGCTTGAATTCGGGGGTAATCACCGTCATTCATACCCAACAGACAAATTTGACGAAAGGGAATGGCTCGCATCGGCATCAAGGTACAGAAATTAACCCGACCACTGAGAAAACGCTGCTGTAATGAGGGTTCGTCAACACTGGCAAACCAGGCTTCACGGACAATATTAATAGGTATTAAATGATCGCTCGTTAATCCAGCCTGCTCACAGTTCTGCTGCCATATTGTCAAAGAATTAGAAAGAGTGTCCAGTATTTTTCGTTCTTGTTCATTGCTGACAGTAAAAAAATCATCAAGAAAAAGCAATAAAATCTGTTGCCATTCAGTGGCACTGCGTTGTTCTTTTAATAAGTCAGCATAATGCTCAAGCGTTTCCAGAAAGAATGACAGGCTTCCAAGCCACTGTGCATCCAGACCCCCGATTTCTTGATAAGGATCTATCTGGTCAAAGGCTTGGCCTGCTCCGACCGCATAACCTAGAAGCATTCGACGCAATCCAAACTGCCAGGTATTTGTCTCCATATTCTTCGGCATGTCTACGGCACGATTGCGTTGTTCGGCATTTAAGCCCCAGCGAATACCAGTCTGTTCAATCCATTGCTGTATTTTTTGAATAGCCGTTTCAGTGATATCAAAATGCGTTCTCAGTGCCGGGACTTCTAGCAAGCCGAGCAATTCACTGACTGCAAAACGTGATTCAGGCAAATTGAGCAACATTTCAACTGCAACTAGCATAGGGTTGTGGCCGCGTTGCTTTTGATCTGCCAGGGTAAAGGGAATATAGCGAGGGTCATCCGCCTGAATACGTCCAAAAACAGCGAGAATATGAGGCGCATAGGTGTTGATATCTGGCACCATCACAATCACATCGCGAGGCAATAGGGGAGTGCCATCGTGTTGAGCTTTTTCAAAACTTGCCAGCAATTGATTATGCAGAATCTCAACTTCTCGTTGTGGACTGTGAGCCAAATGAAATTCGATAGACTGGTCAACACGGGGCAAAAGAATAGGGGCCGAAGGTAATGGCTCCAGGTCAAGGATAGACTGCTGTAGATTCTGCAATAAACTGCGCTGACCGGGTTTGCCATAATCTTTAAAAAGATCAATTTTGTTCTCGGGCCAATGCCAGTTGGCATAAGCCTGGGTTTCGTCAAACTGATCTAATAAGCGAATATAATCACGGCTTTGTTTCCCCCAGGCAGCCAGTAGCGGTGAGGCATAAAGGTGGAGCTCTTCGGGGCTTAATAAAGCCGACATTCCGGGTTTATAAGACTGTCGATGGCGTTCGGCTTTCAATAATTCTTTATCTTCAATAATGTCAGCCCAGTAATGCTGGCAGGGATTATGGATAAACAGCACAATCTGACAGAATTTACCCAGTTTGGCTAAGGCTTCCAGCGATTGCTGAGGCAATGAAGAGAGTCCAAATAAAATGATTCGTCGAGGAATACCTGCTGGGCGTTCGGTGAAGTTGTCAATCTCAGTCATAAATTGTGTATGTACTGAATCCCTGCTTGCAAACAAGGTAGACTCACCAGTAAAGTCTTTAAGTATTTCTCTCCATAAGGTGGGTTGCCAGCGCTGATTGGCCGGTATATCTTTTTCCCTGCCATCAGTATTCCGCAAAATGTCACGATTTTCGGTCCAATCAGTCAGCCAATCAGAACGATAAACCTGATATTGGTCAAATAAAACAGCGAGTTGTTCTGCAAGCTGATAACACTTCCGACTGTCACTGTCGTTGCTCAAAAAGCTTGCCAGTGTTTCAAAGCCGGGCTGAGTAACCAGGCTGGGTAAAAGTCGATACAAACGCCAAATTAAAGGGGCTTTTGCCAGCGGCTGCTGTTTAGCTATTTGTTTGCCCAATATGGCACGATAAGCATTCCAGATAAACAAAGAGGGTAATTGCATATTAATAGCCGCGGCAATTCCCAATGAGGTGTTTTTTGCCAGACTTTGTTTTAACCACTGTCCCATGCCGTTGCTTTGCACTAGGAAAATTTCGTTTTCCAGCGGTGACAATGGATTCTGTTTTATCCAGTATTCCACCACGTTGCTCAGTTCTTCCAGTTGGTTAGAATGAATGATGGCAATACCATTTTCAAGTGCTGATATAGGATTTGAGGAGTTCATTAGGCTGGAGGTGGTGTTAATATTATGTTTGTATAAATTTCTTTGCCTAATGGAGATAAGGCTCGATATTTTTTGAAATAATATATTTAAAGTTGCATTTGTTCTGAGTGTCTCATAAATAATAGTATGCAGCAGTGAATTAATTGAGAGGCTGTCTTGTTAAAAATAAATCGGCTGCAAAAGCGGTAAAATCGCCCTGTTTCCGAAAATCCTGGTTAAATAGTTTACTATTCGCCTCGAATTTTCAAAAATAGGGTCTGATTTTTTCACTTTTTCGCTTTAATTGTTTTTAACAAGATAGCCTCTGAAAAGTTAACAAGAGAAGCTAAAATATGCAATCAATAAGTCCGTCAATAAATTCTTGCTTAGAGGCATTAAAAAAAGCGACTGATACTTTATATGAACTCAGCGTAGATTTGAGTTTACTGGATGGCGTGAGTGAGATGACTTTAAAGGTTTCTCAAGCGGTTGATGAAATAACAGCACATTGTCAAGGCTTTTTAACAGAGGATGAGCTAATGGATCGGATAGCCGGTTCAGGGGCTATTGAAATATTAGATGAAATTGTTGATATTGATGCTATCAGTGAATTAGAAAACAGCATATTTAATGCACTGGAAGATAGTCAAAACCCTGTCATAAACGAGTTTCTGAGTCAATTGATAGAGAAAACTGAATTACGATATACCCGTTTTCTGGAAGCTATTCATGCGTTGAATGCCTTGTTTGACTGACGGATTGCTGGTGTGATCAGCGCAATAAATGTATAAATTTGTTTAATAATCAAGTAAAATGACTGGTTAATTCATGAAACTTGTTCGTTTCACTGCCCAATTAAAAGGGTGGGTAGAAAATAATGGCAAAGTTTTGATTCATATATTGAAGCCAAGGAATCAGGATGTTTTTTCTTTTTTCTTGTGTTAAGGATTTATCCGCAAAAATAGCTTGAAGAGTCAATATGTTTAAGTTGTCAGCAGATGAATTCAGTGGTTTTTTGAGGTATTAAGCGTGGAACTCAGTGGCGGAGAAATCGTAGTCCAGAGCCTTATTGATGAGGAAGTGGAATTTCTTTTTGGATATCCGGGTGGAGCGGTATTGCATCTTTATGATGCGATTTTTCATCAAGAAAAAGTCAAGCATATTTTAGTCAGGCATGAGCAAGGGGCAGTGCATGCGGCTGATGCCTATGCGCGTTCAACAGGTAAGCCCGGCGTGGTTCTGGTGACTTCTGGGCCGGGTGCTACCAATGCGGTAACAGGTATTGCCACGGCGCATCTGGATTCTATACCTATGGTTATAATTTCAGGGCAAGTAGGCACGCCTGTTATAGGCAGTGATGCTTTTCAGGAAGTTGATATGGTAGGGATTACTCGCCCTTGCGTGAAGCATAATTTTTTGGTGAAAGACATTGCTGATCTTGCGGTGATCATGAAAAAAGCATTTCATGTGGCAACAACAGGTCGACCTGGCCCAGTTGTGGTTGATATACCCAAAGATATTACCGATCCTGCGATAAAAATTCCTTATGAATATCCTAAGGAAATATCCATGCGTTCCTATAATCCTGTAGTCAAGGGACATTCAGGACAAATCAAAAAAGCAGTTGATCTTTTGTTACATGCTAAACGGCCGATGATTTATGCGGGTGGCGGTGTTATTTTAGGCGAAGGCAGTGCTGAACTTATTGAATTTGCAAAATTACTGGGATATCCGGTAACAAATACCCTAATGGGTCTAGGCGGCTATCCTGCAACAGATGAACAATTTGTTGGCATGTTAGGTATGCATGGAACCTATGAAGCCAATATGGCAATGCATGAAAGTGATGTCATTATTGCTGTAGGCGCACGTTTTGATGACCGAGTAACGGGTAAATTAACCGAATTTTGCCCTTATGCAAAATTTATCCATATTGATATTGATCCATCGTCAATTTCAAAAACAGTCGCTGTTGATATACCGATTGTGGGTCAGGTAACAGCTGTTTTGAATGAAATGATTGAACTCATTAGAAGCAGCGATATTAATATTGATGAAAAAGCACTGGGCGCATGGTGGAGTCAGGTCAACAAATGGCGAGAGTTGAATTGTCTGGAGTATGACCGAAATAGTGCATTCATTAAACCACAGCAAGTGATTGAAGAGCTGTATAAGGTGACTAATGGGGACGCTTATCTGACTTCTGATGTGGGGCAACATCAAATGTTCGCTGCCCAGTTTTATCATTTTAACAAGCCACGTCGCTGGATTAATTCAGGCGGACTGGGCACTATGGGTTTTGGTTTACCTGCGGCTATTGGTGTCAAGCTGGCACATCCTGAAGCAGATGTTGCCTGTATTACTGGTGAAGCAAGTATCCAGATGTGCATACAGGAATTAGCTACCGCTACGCAATATAGAACCCCCGTTAAAATCATTAATTTGAATAATAGATACATGGGAATGGTTAGGCAGTGGCAGGAATTTTCTTATGAAAGCCGGTATTCCGAGTCTTATATGGACACCATTCCTGATTTTGTAAAATTAGCAGAAGCTTATGGTCATGTAGGTATGTTGATTGAAAAACCAGAAGATGTCAGACCGGCTTTGGAAGAAGCTTTTGCGATGAAGGATAAACTGGTTTTTATGGATTTTTTGACAGATCGTACTGAGAATGTATTCCCTATGATTGAATCAGGTAAATCGCATCATGATATGAGATTAAGAGTGGCTCCTGGTACACCGAGTGACGGGGAGTTGTCATAATGAGGCACATTATTTCTATATTGATTGAAAATGAAGCCGGTGCGCTATCCAGAGTAGCCGGATTGTTTTCTGCCCGTGGCTATAATATTGAGTCTTTAACCGTTGCGCCAACAGAAGACGAAACGCTTTCCAGAATGACAGTGGTTACCAGCGGTAGTGACAAGGTTATTGAACAAATTACCAAGCAATTAAACAAACTGATTGATGTAGTTAAACTGATTGATCTGGCAGAAGCGGTTCATGTTGAACGTGAATTAATGATGGTTAAGCTTAAAACAAGCGATGAAACCCGTGAAGAAGTTAAGCGCTTAGCGGATATTTTTCGTGGAAAAATCATTGATGTAACCAGTGCCAGTTATGTAATAGAAATGACAGGCACATCAGATAAACTGGATGCTTTCGTTTCTACACTGGATAAAGAGGTTGTTATTGAAGTGGTACGTTCAGGCCCTATGGGAATGTCCAGAGGTGAGAAAGGCTTGCATTTGTAAGAGAGCAGGCTCAAGACGAAAGGCCCAAAAGAGCCTATTTTTTTAACCTTTTACCTTGAGCTTTGTACCTTTTGTGTATATTTCTCGGTAGGTGCGGAAATAAAATATTCACAAGAATAAGAAAAAAGTTACAATAATGAGTTATATTTTTTAAATTCAAAGAAACAGGAATATCCATGCAAGTTTATTACGATAAAGACGCTGACCTTTCAATCATAAAAGGTAAAAAAGTAGCGATTATTGGTTATGGTTCACAAGGCCATGCTCATGCTAACAACTTAAAAGATTCGGGTGTTGATGTTGTTGTCGGTTTGCGTGCTGGATCTTCTTCAATTGCTAAAGCCGAGGCTTGTGGTCTTACCGTTAAAAACGTGGTTGATGCTGTTTCAGGTGCAGATATCGTAATGATACTCACCCCTGATGAGTTTCAATCGCAATTATATAAAGATGAAATTGAGCCCAACATTAAACAAGGGGCTGCTTTAGCTTTTGCACATGGTTTTGCAATTCTTTATAATCAAGTTATCCCCCGTACTGATTTAGATGTGATTATGATTGCACCCAAAGCACCCGGGCATACGGTGCGTTCAGAATTTGTTCGTGGCGGTGGTGTACCTGACTTAATTGCTATTCAGCAAGATCCATCAGGCACTGCAAAATCAATTTGTCTGGCTTATGCCTCAGCGATTGGTGGTGGACGTTCAGGGGTTATTGAAACCACCTTCCGAGATGAAACAGAAACGGATTTGTTTGGTGAGCAGACTGTTTTATGTGGGGGTGCGGTAGAGCTTGTTAAAATGGGTTTTGAAACATTAGTAGAAGCAGGTTATGAGCCTGAAATGGCCTATTTTGAGTGCTTACATGAATTGAAATTGATTGTTGATTTAATGTTTGAAGGCGGTATTGCAAATATGAATTACTCAATTTCTAATAATG
>CAZDMC010000013.1:0-3800 GCA_964506335.1 uncultured Methylomarinum sp.
CCGGCCAAAATCAGCTTTTCCACAGTAGGCTTTCTATTCTCGGACAGCCTCCTAGCGGCTAACTATTTCTCAATCCTTTATACCCGTTAATACAATGTTGATGGAGCACTAGTAGTTGAAAAGTGCTGAATAAGTGGAACTATAACTTAAGTCTATCATTTAAAAATCAAAATGATAGGTTTATTAAATCCTCGCTCCTAAGAACCTGTTCAAGATCGTTACGAGCCACTGCCAGTTGTGTGCGGACGGAGCGCAGAAACCGGAGTTTACACAAAGTAAATGAGGATTTCGAGCACCGCCCAAGTGCGACTGGCAGTGGCGCAGTAGATCTTGAACAGGTTCTAAGAGGCAGTCTTGTTAAAAATAAAGGAACTACTCAGCTTACCCTTAAATTTTGTCCAATAGCAGCGTTGAAAGTGCTCATTTACCATTCAGTTAGGCGGGCATTTTTTGAAGTGCTGTGGAATCAATAGCTTGTGCTAGAAACCGTGATCCAACTGATTTTTCTAGGTTAAATGAGCCATTTTTCGCCTCAAATGAACGGAAAATATGACTTTCCCTCGCTACAACCGCCTAGATGGGAACTATCCTGGCTGTTATCTACATATGCTAGTATGGTAGAATTAGTTACTAGTATTGGATTTAATTGCTTTCAGTGCTATTTTAAGCGGGTTTTGCTTAGGTTTATCCTGAAATGAGAAAAATAAACCGATAGAATAAGAAAGTTTTCTCAATGGGAAAGGGCGTTATTGCTTCGTTCGAAACGATTAAATTCTTGCTCCTACAATTATTAATACGCATTAAATATAGGTTTGATTTTGTGGCAAATGATTTTAATGCCGAAAAATATTATTTTTTAGAAATTTTTTAATTATTAGCTATGCTTGGAATGAGCTTTCATTTTGTATAGGTTATTTGTCGATAAGACATTTCTTGTTACTTTAATTGTTTAACTATGAAAATGCTAAAAAACAGATTTTTGTTAAAAGTTATACTTCTTTTCTGTCTTAATGTTGTTGCTTGTAGTAACGAAAGCACAGATAGTGTGGGTTATTTTGATAAGGGAGTCACTTTTTTTCAGCAAGATGAATTTGATAAGGCGAGAATAGAGTTTAAAAATGCCATTCAGCAGGACCCACAGATGGCTGAAGCGCATTTCTATATGGCGCTTTTGAATGAAAAAGCTGGAAAGTTTAAAGCAATGAAGATGAACTTGATTGAATCAATGAAGTTCGATTCAGAAAATATAAAAGCAAAAATAAAGTTAAGCAAAGTTAGTTTGCTGTTTAATGAAACGGATAAGTCCTTACAAGAAATAGAAGACGTTTTAATAACAAACCCTGAAAATTTAGATGCACTTTCTTTAAAAGCATCTATTTTTCTTAGACAAGATAAAACGGATAAAGCTTTAGCTATAGTTGAGGATGTTCTAAAAAAAGATGCCGAAAATGTTGAAGCACTTTCTTTGAAAGTCCTCATTTTCATGAAAAAAAATGCATTTGATGAAGCTTTGGCCATATTAAATCCTGTGCTACAAAAAAATGAGCAAAATATTTCTCTTCATCTGCTTAAAATTCAATTAAACTCAAAAAGAGATGATATCGACGCTGTTATTGCCGATTATGAAAAGTTAGTTGAACTAAAACCAGAAAACACTCAGATTAAATTAATTTTAGCTAAGATTTATGTTAGAGCCAATAAAAAGCAAGAAGCTGAAAATCTTCTGAGATCCATGATTTCTGATAATACCAAGTCAGATGATTTAAAAATTCAATTGCTTGGCTTTCTTTATTCAGAGGATAGAGGCAGAGCTTTAAGCCAGTTAGAACATTTTATTAAAGAAAATAAAGATAATGTTGCACTGCATATAATGTTTTCTAAATGGCTTATAGCTAATAAAGAGGCTAGTAAGGCCAGAGAATTATTAACAAAAACATTAAAAATAGACGCTATTAATCAGCAAAGTCAAGATGATGTAAAACTTATATTAGCAAAACTTGATTTTACAAAAAAGGACTATAAAAGTGCATTGAGCCAAGTGAAAAATATACTGGCTGAAAATCCAGAAAACCTACAGGCAAGATTATTTAAGGCGAAAACATTAACTATCGGGGAAAGTTATAATGAGGCTATTGAAATTATAGAGAAAATTCTTTGGCAAGATCCAAGAATGGATGAAGCACACTCTCTGTTAGGAACAATTCATCTAACCCTGGGTGATATTGATAAAGCCAATGCAAGTTTTAAAGAAGCTTTAAAATTTAACCCTAAAAACTTAATTGCTCTTGATTTTATTGTTAATAAAGAGGTTACTAATAATCATGTTGATTACGCTATAGAGTTGTTAGAAAGAGCATTACGGTTTTTACCCTCTCATTTGGCAATATTAACTAAATTAGTTGAACTAAATATAATTGAGAACCATTGGGATAAGGCAGACCATTATATCAATATAATTAAAACCAAAAGAGGTGGTGGACTATTATCTGAAATATTGATGGGAAAAACACTACAAGGTAAAAATAAATATGATGAAGCAATACTTATATATAAAAAGATATTAGATGACTCTCCCTGGGTAAAAGAGGCATTGACAGGGATGGCAGAATGCTACACAGAATTAAATCAGATTAACAAGATGAAGCAATACCTGGATATATTGATAGATAAAAATCCAGAGGTTTATTATCCATTTATATTAAAATCCAGGTTGCTATCGAGAGATGGAAAAAATTTAAAAGCTATTCAGTTAATTAAACAGGCTTTAGCAAATAGAACAGTAAAAGAGGCTGGATTATATATTGAACTGGCCAGGCTATATAAATTAATAGCTAATAAAGAGGAAAGATTTAATACTTATACTCAAGGTTTAAGTGATCATCCAGATAATATAGGCTTATTATTAAACTTTGCTACATATTTTGAAAGTTATAGTGAATTTGATCAGGCGATTAAACAATATAGACGCGTTCTACAAATTAATTCACAACAAAATATTGCCAAAAACAATCTGGCTGTGATTCTCCTTGATCAATACCAGGATGCAGAACATCTTAATGAAGCTATTAAACTGGTAGATGTTTTCAAACAATCAAGCCAGGCTTACTTTTTAGATACCTATGGCTGGGCGTATTTGAAAAAGGGCGAGATAGATATTGCCCTATCCATATTTAAACAAGTAATTTTACTTGAACCGGATGTTCCGGTGTTTCGATATCATCTGGCTGAAGCCTATTTTAGATTGAATGATTTTATGGCAGCATCTTCTGAATTAAAGCAGGCATTACAATTTGCAAAGGGTAAGGCGTTTCCTAAAAGGGGTGCTACTGAAGAATTGCTTAAAAAGGTAAAGAACAGATGAAATTTTTAATGGCGCCGTCAGGAAGAGAATTGGTAACCATTAGAGTATGCAAATTGTATTATGTATAAAAATCAAGAGGCTTAATTATGGTTAAAATTAGATTAATGGTGATTACCATAATCACTTTGTTTTTAATGAGTTGCAGCTATCCTGCTTTGGATGACCAAAATGAATTACCATCGGACTATACCTATATCATTGGCCCGGGTGATGGGCTGGAAATATTTGTTTGGGATAATCCGGATATTTCAAGATCTGTGACTGTTAGACCCGATGGGAAAATTAATACTCCATTATTAGATGATTTGGTAGCATCAGGTAAAACGCCCAGTGAACTTGCTCGTGCCATTGAAAAAGGGCTGGCTAAATATGTTAGGGAACCATTAGTAGCGGTGATAGTAAGTGGTTTTGAAGGCGTTTATCAGCAGCAGGTTCGTAT
>CAZDMC010000013.1:3810-16094 GCA_964506335.1 uncultured Methylomarinum sp.
CCCCCCCCCCCCCCCCCACCCCCCCCCCCCCCCCCCCCCCCCCCCCCCCCCCCCTGCAGGAGGCGGAAGCAATCGATATTCTGCAAGGTCATTACCTTATAGAAAAGAAATGACCTTGCTTGATTTAATGATACAACTAGGCGGTATTGGTGAATTTGGCGATGGAAACAGGTCAAGTATCATAAGAAAAATTGATGGAGAGCAACAGCAGTTTGGTGTAAAAATTGATGACTTAATTGAGGATGGGGATTTGTCAGCAAACATCAAAATTTTACCGGGTGATATTTTAATTGTCCCCGAAGCTTTTTTCTAATTGGAAGTTATTTTATACACATTCCTAAGTAGCCAAAAAATAAAATATTTAAGTCGATATGCTAGATCAGTTTAATGAAATTATATATTTTGCTAAAGGTGTCATTCGTAATAAATGGATTGTCACTGTTATGGCCTTTGTAATTTGTATTGGAGGATGGAGCTTTGTTTATCAAATGCCCGATGTTTATGAGTCTTCAGCACGAGTACATGTTAATACCAGGACAATGCTGAGGCCTCTGCTAAGAGGTATTGCTGTACAAACCAATACAAGAGGACTTGTGCTTATCATGCAAAAGCTTATGTTTACTCAGCAAAACTTACTAAAAGTTGCTGAACTGGCAGCAATGGATATTGATATGTCATCTGAACTTAAAATCCATGCCCTGGTGGTAAAGTTAAAAGAAAAAATTACAATAGAAGGGGGTCTAGACGAAATATTTACCATTAGATATAGTTCTACAGATTCTCACAATGCTAAAAATATGGTGCAAGCCGTTTTATCTGTTTTTTCTGAACAAACGCAACAATCTACTCTGAGTGATGTAGATGCTGCAAAAAGGTTCATTGATGGCCAAATCAGACAGTATGAGCAAAGATTACGCCTGGCAGAAAGAGCAAAAGAAAATTTTAAAAGAGAAAATATTGGTTTATTACCTGGCCAGTCAGGGGGTGGTCAAGTGGGTGTAATGCAGAGCATCCAAAAACAAATGGACAAGGCAAAAGAGCAATTGTCAGAATTAATTGCAAGAAAAGATGTATTACAAACACAGCTTACCGAGGCATTAGAGTCAGGTGAAGAATGGGGTTTGACAGAAATTGTAAGCAGCACATCCAATGAAGATGCGCGGATATCTGTGCTAGAAGAAAGAAAAAATGAGATTTTGTTAAAATATACACTGAATCATCCGAATATCGCTGCAATCGATTATGAAATTCAAGCTTTAAAACAAAGAAAAGAAGAAGAGGATTCGCTAGGTGTATCTGATGAGTTAGAATCCACACTCTATGAAGCAATGGCTAACCCTTATGTCCAATCAATTAAAATTGCGCTAAATAATATAGATGCTGAGGTTGCGACATTAAATTCTAGAGTTAATTCGTATAAAAGCAAACTAAAAAAAGAAAATGAACAGTTTAATAGTCGACTCGCCATTGAAACAGAGGTGCAGAGTTTAAATAGAGATTATCAAACAATTAAAAAGAATTATTTAGCATTAATTGAGCGTAGAGAGCAAGCGAGCATGTCACGGAGTGTCGATACGCAAGTTTCAGCTTTGAAATTTAGGATTATTGATCCTGCTCATGCTCCTCAAAACCCTTCATCACCTAATAGGCCGTTACTGAATACAATAATACTATTTACAGGTTTTATTGCAGGTATAGCTTTAGCTTTATTCAAGGTGTTTGTGCGACCCACATTTGCAGACGCAAAACAAATAAGAAGCATTACAGGGCTTCCTGTTTTGGGCGTTGTATCTAATGTTGTTAGTGAGGCACAAATTAAAAAAAATAAAAGAAGATTGGTCAGTTATGCCTTTGTTAATATTTTATTGTTAATAGGATATTCTGGAATAATGTTAATTAATGATTAGAGTTTGGCCGCTTAAAAATAAGCAAAACGAAAAAGTGAGGAAATCAGGTCGGGTTTTTGAAAATTCAAGGTGTTTAGCAAACTATGAAACCGAAATAGCAAGATTTACGCCCTTTGGCTTGTATCTTTACAAATATGGGTAAGGAACGCGCACGGAATAACTTGAACAATTGACTTTGTAATTTGTACGTCTTCTTCGTTGTAGAAATAGTTGCATAGCTTGCTATGAGCCAATTTCTACGCCTTGAATACCAACAAATTACTTTGCCAATTGGCCAACTTATTCTGTACGCGTTCCTTAAGGTATTTTTTACAAGTTGTTTTATCTTCACTTCTTTAGCTAAATTGATAATCAGGGATAATTAAGAGAATGTTATGAATATATTGGAAAGAGCGCTTGAGAAATCAAAAAAAAATGAAGGCTCAATTGAACAAGATACAATAATTAATAAGGTACAAACAAATAAAGATAGCATTCCACAAAGAGAAGAAAAAGTTGCAGTCGCTCATATTGCAGCTGATAATAAAATCAATACGAGTAAAGAAGAGACAAATAAAGAAATAATCCAGTTTGACTGGGACTTTTTGCACGGCAAAGGGTTTATTCGGCTGGATCAAGCCCATCTCAAAATAGCAGAAGAATTTCGAAGTATTAAACGGCCACTGGTTACCAATGCACTAGGGAGTAGAAAGCAAGAGATAGCTAATGCAAATTTAATCCTGGTGACGAGCAGTATACCCGGTGAAGGCAAAACATTTACCTCAATCAACCTTGCTTTTAGTATTGCTGCTGAATTTAATAAAAAGGTGTTATTAATTGATGCAGATGTTGCAAAACCGTCTATTTCAAAGGTATTAGGTTTTCGAAGCAAAATCGGCTTAATTGATTATTTAGAATCGGATGCTCTGGAATTATCTGATGTTATCATACAGACGGAAATCCCAGAACTTCGTATTATTCCTGCAGGAAAGAGTCATAGATTGTCAACTGAATTATTGGCTAGTGATAAAATGGTTGCCTTGTCTAAAGAGCTAAGTGAACGCTATTCGGATAGAATTGTTATTTTTGATACTCCCCCGTTATTAGCAACAACCCAGGCAGAAGTTTTAGCCAGTCAGATGGGGCAAATTATTTTGGTAGTCGCTGCTGAGACTACAGCACAACATTTTGTGCAAGAATCAGTCAAAAAATTACAAAGCTGCTCAGATGTTGTTTTTATACTCTTAAATAAAGCTGAAAGGACTTTAAACGCGGGTTATTATGGATATGGTCAATATTGACCATGAAGAGACAATTTATCTGCAATATAATTGCTGGTGTTTCTGGAGCTGTTTTATTGTTTTTTCATAGTTTAGTATGGGCACTGAATTGGACTATTCGTCCCAGTCTGGAGATCGAACAGATATATTCAGATAATATTAATCAAGAGAGTTCAAATAAAAAAGCTGCATTTGTTACTGAACTAAGCCCAGGTTTTTCGGTGAATGGGACTTCTTCAATCAGCCAATTTGATTTTAGTTACCGTATGCAAAATTTGTATAATGCCGGTGGGGGCTCAGGTTTAGATATAAATCATCAATTGCAAATGAATACTAATTATGAATTCGTTTCCAATAGACTTTTTTTAGATTCAAGTTCAACGGTCAGTCAACAAAATACCTCTAATAGACGCACTACAAGCGATAATATTTCTGACAGAGACAGTACCACAGTATCAACATTTCAATTATCCCCTTATTGGACACCTCATTTTGGCGGCTTTGCCGATGGCGAATTGAGAGTGACTTATGACCGTGTGAATTCAGAGGGTGGGAATAGTACTTTATCGCAAACAGATGCATTGGCGCAAAATATTAGATTAACAAGTGGCACTGACTTTTCATTAATCAGCTGGTCTTTTGAATTTAATAATAGTAATAGAAGCAATTCTGATGGAGAAGATGTTTCATTTCAAAATTCTACAGCAGTAATAAGTTATGCGATAGGACGTAAGTTTAGTGTTTTTGCACGAGCAGGACAGAGCAATAATTCATTTCAGAGTAATTCTGATAATAACGATAATGGTATTTCATATACTTTTGGCGGACAATGGCAACCCAGCCAACGGTTTAGATTAGAAGCCGGAGCAGGTAATGATTATTTTGTTACTGTAGAAATCACGCCCTTTAATCGATTGCACTGGATAACAACGTATAGAAATACGGATATAGGATTAAATACCGGCAATACTTGGAATACAGCACTTAATTACAATACAAGAAGAACAGTTTGGTCATTAACTTATAGTGAACAAACTGTGACCACGCAACAATTATTGCTAAACCAGCAGATTTTTGGTATTCGAGATCAAACGGATAATTTAAATATAAATGAGTTTAATTTAAGGTTGCCGACATTAACCGATGAAGTATTTATTACTAAAACAGCAGAATTATCTTTTTCATTTAGAACCGGTAAAAGTGATATTTCCACAAATATCTTCAGGACTATCAGAGATTTTGAACAAAGCGGTGATGAAGAAGAAGTGACAGGTATTTCAGCAAGCTGGAATTGGGCATTTTCAAGAAGAACGAACGCATCAGTTCGCAGCAGTTGGCAACAAACTGAATCTGATGGAATTAATGCTTTTTCTGATGAGCGATTTGATGTTTCTGTTGCTCTGACGCGTAGTATTTTAGACCGTTTAAATGGAAATATAGAATACAGATATACCGATCAAAGTTCAGATGATAATTTAAATAGTTACTCAGAAAATAGAATTTCAGCCAGTCTATCACTCCAATTTTAAATGTATAAAACTTTTTATAATCTATCGCAAAACCCCTTTCAGCTAAATGCGAATTTAGATTTTTTATTTGATAGTGCCGGTCATAAACGGGCAAAAGCGTATTTACGCTACGGATTGATTCAAGGCGAAGGTTTTGTTGTAGTTACCGGTGTGCCTGGCACAGGGAAAACAATGCTGGTTAAAGAGCTGTTTCATTCATTAAAACAAGATAAAGATATTTTGATTGGTTTAATGGTGACCTCTCAACTGGGTGCTGAAGATACATTAAGAATGCTTGCTTCAGCATTCAATATCTCCTATGGAACCCATGATAATAAAGCCATGTTATTATCGCGTCTGGAAAATTTTTTTAGAGACAGTGCTCAGCAAGGTAAAAGAGTACTTCTAGTCGTTGACGAGGCACAGAATTTACCCAAAAACTCCATTGAAGAATTGAGAATGCTTTCTAATTATGAGTGGGAGGGCAAAATAATTTTCCAGATTTTTCTTTTAGGACAAGAAGAGCTAGGCCAGCTTTTATATTCTGCTGAATTAGATCAGGTTAAGCAACGAATTGTAGCAACCTATCATTTAAAAGCATTAGAGGAAGATGAAGTAAAAGAATATATTTTATTTAGGCTGGATAAAGCCGGATGGAAAAATAACCCTGAATTTACCGAAGATGTTTTTGCGGAAATATATAGATATACCCAAGGTATTCCTCGGCGCATTAATACACTCTGTGACAGATTGCTACTTTATGGTTATTTAGAAGAGCTTACGGTACTTGATATTAAATGTGCAGAGCATGTAATAAAAGAAATTGACTCTGACTACCAGTCATTAAATAGTCGTAAACGTACCATTGTAGAAAAGCCTGTCGTTGAACAAACAACTGATTTAACAGGAGATCAAAGGATTTTATCTTTAGAAAAAAAAGTAGCTGATTTAACGATGAATCTTAACAAGGAAAAAGCATTGCTACGTAAAGCAATTTTGATACAGCTGGATATGGATGATATATATACTCAAGATTGACTAAGAACTTGTTCAAGATCTACTGCGCCACTGCCAGTCGCGCTTGGGCGGTGCTCGAAATTCTCGTTTACTGCGGGTAAACTCCGGTTTCTGCGCCTCCGTCTGCACACATTGACAGCGGTTCGTAACGATCTTGAACAGGTTCTAAGCAATGGAAAATAAATAACCTGTACATTCTCACTTACTTTTTTGTTTTCCATTCCTAAGGAGCGAGTATTTAATGCAACAAAACATCCTCAATGCGATGACAGTAGATGTTGAAGATTATTTTCAAGTGTCCGCATTTGAACCCTATATAAAGAAAAATAACTGGGATAATTTAGAGCATCGAGTCGATCAGAATACCCATAAAATCCTCGATATTTTTTCAAAATATGATACCAAAGCAACTTTTTTTACTTTAGGCTGGGTGGCTGACCGATACCCCTCGTTAATCAAAAGAATTGTGGCAGAAGGGCATGAACTTGCCTGTCATGGCTATGAGCATATCCGAGTCACAGAACAAACGCCGGAACAGTTTCGTCTGGATATTAGCCGCACAAAAAACATTCTGGAAGACTTATCCGGGAATGCAGTCAATGGTTATCGAGCAGCAAGCTATTCCATTACTGCTGATAATAATCGCTGGGCGCATCAAATATTGTTTGAAGAAGGCTTTAAATACAGCTCAAGTATCTATCCGGTAAAACATGATTTATATGGTATTCCTGATGCTCCGCGGTTTTGTTACAAACCCATTGAAAACGCGGGATTTCTGGAAATCCCTATAACAACAATTAATATTGTAAATAAAAACATACCCTGTGGCGGTGGCGGTTTTTTCAGGTTTTACCCGTATTTTTTTTCAAAATGGGCGCTTAAAACAATTAACAAAGAAAAGCAGTCAGCAATTTTTTACTTTCATCCCTGGGAAATTGATCCAGATCAGCCGCGACAAAGTAAGCTTGATTTAAAAACCAGATTTAGGCATTATTTAAACTTAAATAAAATGGAATCACGTATTTGTAATTTGCTAGCTGATTTTCAGTGGGACACCATGGAACATATTTTTATTGATCAGACACAATAATTTATTAATGATTAAAACACTCGATAATACAGCAAAAAAAAGCTGGGATGACTATGTAGACAATACTGACAAAGCTAGTTTTTTTCATAAAGCTGGCTGGCAAGAAGTTATTGAAAAAGCCTTTGGCCATCAAACCTATTTTTTGTACAGTGAAAAAAAGGGAAGAGTCACCGGTGTTCTTCCATTAGTACATATCAACAGTTTGTTTTTTGGAAATAGCCTAACCTCAACAGCATTCTGTGTCTATGGAGGAATTATTGCAGATGATAAGGAAGCCTATGATGAGCTGGATAAAGAGGCTTGCAGATTAGCTGAAAAATTAAATGTAGATCATCTGGAAATGAGGAATAGAACACAAATCACCCCGGAACGTCCGCATAAAGAACTCTATGTTACTTTCAGAAAAGAATTGGATGCGGATCAGGAAAAAAACATGTTAGCTATTCCCCGCAAACAGCGAGCGATGATTAGAAAGGGCATTAAAGCAGGGTTAACAAGTGAGATAGATGAAAATATTGACCGCTTTTATCAAGCCTATTCTGAAAGTGTTAGAAACCTGGGTACACCCGTATGCGCTAAAAAATATTTCAGCTTATTAAAACAGGTGTTTAAAGAGCAATGTGAAATACTGACGATTGTTGATAAGCAAAAGCAATTGATTGGCAGTGTCATGAATTTTTATTTCAAAGATGAAGTATTGCCATATTATGGAGGAGGCACTCGTCATGCAAGAGCCGTTCAAGGCAATGATTTTATGTACTGGGAGGTCATGCGCCGAGCCGTAGAAAAAGGTATAAAAATATTTGATTATGGACGAAGCAAAGAAGGGACGGGGTCTTATCGGTTTAAAAAACATTGGGGGTTTGAAGCTAAACCGCTTTATTATGAGTTTTATTTAGTCAATGCTGAAACTATACCCGATATCAATCCTCTAAATCCAAAATATAAATTATTTATTGCCGCCTGGAAGCGATTACCATTGCCTATAAGCCAAATTGTCGGCCCCTGGTTAGCAAAAGATTTGGGGTGAGTTTTAAACTACACTTATACTTCGCGCGGTCACGGATGCGGTTTTATAACGCGTTGATTTTTTGTTGATAGCAAGGCACTGAAACGGGCGCATAGCAGGCTACGCAACTGCTTCAGTAACGCAGTCTATCGGCAAAAATCAACCGATAGAAAACCGTATCCGTGACCGCGCGAAGTATAAACATTAGGTAACACGTCCCAGGCGAGTACTCTTTAATTAAACAAAGAGAAATAAATTGGAAACTTTTGCTCTTTATAGTTATGCAATATCAACATTAAGCTATTTTTTATTGCTCGGCTTATTGTTAATAAAAGTCAAAAACAATCAATTTGCTATTCCAGCCTTTATTGCAGTCACGGCTTCTTTCTTGTGGTCGGCATATAGCGTTTACATAATACAAAACAGTGAATCTTATATACAAGACACTTTCCCGATAGAATCAATACGCAATTTAGCCTGGTTTTTCTTGTTAAGTGTATTGATTTCAAGCCAGCAATTTAACAAGCAATATTTTTTACTGCGCCATTCCTGGCAAGTCCCTGTTGTTTTATTGATAACAATAAGCATTGTTATCTTAGAAAGCTTCTCAACTCTACGCTATCAAATTCAACTCATAATAGGGTTTGATTTCCGACCTTTTGCGCATATCGGCTTTTCATTAATTGGTTTGATTCTGGTTGAACAATTATATCGTAATGCTATTCAGGAACAACGCTGGGCTATCAAATTTATTTGTCTAGGATTAGCTTCACTGTTCCTATTAGATTTTGTACTTTATAGTAAAGCATTATTATTTTCTGTACTTGATACCTCTTTATGGGCAGCCAGAGGTCTTATCAACGCACTCATCGTCCCGATGATAGCGGTCTCATTAAAACGCCTGACTAAAGATAAAATCAAACTTCAAGTATCAAACAAGCTGATTTTTCATACCACAGTATTGCTGGGTGCTGGCTCATATCTATTGGTAATGTCTCTGGCCGGGTACTATATTAAAAGCTATGGTGGTAGCTGGGGTGCCATTGCGCAAATCAGTTTTATTTTTTTAGCGATTATTTTATTATTGATTTTTTTTATATCAGGAAAAATAAGAGCCCTGGCAAAAGTTTACTTCAGTAAACATTTTTTTCAACACCGTTATGATTATCGAGATGAATGGATAAAACTCAGTAAAAATGTAGCTAATTTAACCTCACTGGATGATTTATCATATTTTATAATCAATACCCTATCAAAGCTGGTTGATAGTTCCGGTGGCGGAATATGGGTAAAAAATGAACAGGGCGATTATTATCTTGCCGCAGAACAAAATCTGGAATCCCTGAGCAGGAAGCTGGTTTTAAAGAATGAGCCATTAATCCTTTTTTTAAAGAAAAAACAATGGGTCATAGACTTTGTTGAATATTTTAATGATCCCGATATTTATGCGAGTTCTGGACTAGAGAAATGGCATGCAGATATTGATCAAATTTGGTTAATTGTCCCCTTGTTTCAAAAATCTAATTTAGAAGGCTTTGTTATATTAACAGAACCTAGAGTACCGAGATTAATTGACTGGGATGATCATGATCTGCTTAAAACAGTGGGAATGCAACTAGCCAATGCACTCGCATTAACTCAAGCCAGTGATAACCTGAGTAGAGCAAGACAATTTGAGGCATATAATCGGTTTTCTGCATTTTTAGTACATGATTTGAAAAACCTGGTGGCTCAAATTTCTCTTATTGTGAAAAACTCGGAAAAGCATAAAAGAAATCCTGAATTTATTGATGATTCAATTGAAACACTTGAGAATGTAGTAAAAAAAATTGATCATTTGCTGGGGCAATTAAAAAAAGGGCGTAATCATGTAAGCAAAACATCAAGAATTAAACTTTCTAAAGTATTGAAAGATGTTGCAATACAGCAGGCCAGCAATAAACCCTCATTAAAAATTGAAATGGATGCGAAAGAATATGTTATTAATGGGGAAGTAGAAAAAATGGTAGCCATATTAGGCCATTTAGTGCAAAACGCTCAGGATGCAACGGCAGATGATGGTGTGGTAAAAATTAAAGCAACAACTAAACAACAACAAGTGGTGTTAAGCATTATTGATAACGGCTGTGGCATGGATGAGAAATTTATCCAGCAACGCTTGTTTAAACCCTTTGATACCACTAAGGGTAATGCAGGAATGGGGATTGGTGTTTATGAAGCGCGAGAATATATACACCAGCAATCCGGAAAAATTGCGGTAGAAAGCAAACCCGATCAAGGAACAATTTTTACTATCTATTTGCCAGAAACAAGTAGCGTAGGAATGGAAAATGAATAACTTATACATTGTCACTTGCTTTTTGCCCCTTCTGGTTGGAGTAGCAACAGTTACATAGCCTGCTATGCACCTATTGCTACACCAGCCAGGACAAATAAAAACTCTGTGCGATAATGCAAAACTTATTTATTTTTCCATTTCTTATGATGAATAAGTTTTTAGTAAATTATCATTATTCAAGATAACCCAGTAAAAAAGATGGAAAATAAAAAAGTATTACTTATTGTAGAAGATGACCCTGGCCTACAAAAACAGCTTAAATGGAGTTTTGAAAATTATCAGACGGTTATTGCCGGTGATAGGGCAGAAGCCATTACCGCTTTAAGACGGTTTGCCCCAAGCGTTGTTACGCTTGATTTAGGCTTGCCACCTGATCCAGCCAATGCCAGTGAAGGCCTGGCAACATTAAAAGAGATTCTGTTACTAGCACCTACGACTAAAATCATCGTGGTAACAGGCAATGATGATAGAAATAATGCGATAGAAGCTGTTGCAATGGGTGCCTATGATTTTTATCAAAAACCTGTTGATCCTGACGTGCTTAATATGATTATAGAAAGAGCATATCAGTTAGATCAGCTGGAAAAAGATAATTTAACATTACAACAGAATGCAAAAGAACCACTAGTCGGCATTATTGCAGGCAGTGAAATAATGCAGAAACTATCACGGATGATAGAAAAAATAGCACCTAGCAATGGTACCGTCTTATTATTAGGAGAAAGTGGTACGGGTAAAGAAGTGTTGGCAAAAGCAATTCACCGTTTAAGTAACCGCTCAAAAAAACCATTTATTGCGGTTAACTGCGCTGCTATACCTGACAATTTATTAGAAAGTGAATTGTTTGGCTACGAAAAAGGCGCTTTTACCGGCGCGATAAAACAAACCAAAGGAAAAATTGAATATGCCGATGGAGGCACTTTGTTTCTTGATGAAATAGGTGATTTACCCTTTGCATTACAAGCAAAATTATTACGCTTTATTCAAGAGAGAATCATTGAGCGATTAGGTGGACGTACTGAAATTCCTGTTGATATACGAATAATCTGTGCAACACATCAGAATATGGAAAAAATGATTGCTGAAAGTGTGTTTAGAGAAGATTTATATTATCGTATTAATGAAATAACAGTAAATATTCCTCCCTTAAGAGAAAGAGAGGGTGATGCGATTGTTATAGCAACCGTTTTGCTCAAGCGATTTAATAAAGAAAATGCTAAAAAAATAAAAGGATTTACAAAAGAAGCGGTTAATCTAATCGAATCTTATCAGTGGCCCGGAAATATCAGACAATTAGAAAACAAAATTAAGCGAGCGGTTATTTTGTCTGATGAAACCCACTTAACGGCTGATGACCTGGAAATAGAATTATCTGCACCCCTCAATAAAGAAGAGATGCCTCTTAATTTAAAAAAAGTAAGGAGAATAGCAGAAACCCATGCGATAAAAAGAGCACTTGCCTATACGGATAATCACGTTTCCAATGCGGCGAAATTATTAGGTGTCACCCGACCGACACTTTATTCCTTGTTTACCAAATATGGCATTGTTGTTTCAATCAAAGAAGATAAGGAAAGCGCTTGAAACATATATTAGATGACGTTCTTAAATCACCTCAGTTTCTGGAAGGTAACGCATGGCAGCGTCAAAAATATAAACCCAATGAAGTGGTGATAAAAGAAGGGGATATAGGCAGTTCACTTTTTTTTGTAGAACAGGGTCTGTTGAGAGTGACGGGACGTGTTAATTTGGGAGAGAAAAAACATATTCAACCGGGCATAGGTGATTTAAAAGCAGGAGCCCTTTTTGGTGAAAGTTGTTTGCGTACAGAGCTTCCTAGAATAGCAACAGTTACCACGGTGACTGATGTTATTTTGTTAGAGATTAACGGGGAAAAGTTTAGCGTTTTTCTAGATGCAAATCCCATTCAAGGTTATTTATTTTATAAAGGTTTATTCGAGGTTTTGATTGGACGATTAAAAAGTGCCAATCATACCATAGAAACATTAATGGCCTGGGGTCTTAAAGTACGCGAAATTGATCGATATTTATAATTTTTTTGTAGTTTGTAATAAGGCCGAGTAGACCGAGGGAACTTCCCCCTCAGTCTCTCACAGAACCGTACTTGAAACTCTCACTTCATACGGCTCTTCATG
>CAZDMC010000014.1:0-16013 GCA_964506335.1 uncultured Methylomarinum sp.
CCGAGTAATTATCGCAAGCGCTTAATAGTAATAAAAAAGTGAGGCTGAGTGCGTAATTGTTTTTGGACATTTTATTTAAAGCAGCCTCCTGGGAATAAATTATAGTATGTTTTGTTCGTCGCGAAGTTTTTTATAGGTATTAATAAGTGCATTGGTAGAACAATCATGACTGCTAATTTTCTCACCGCTTTTAAGTTCTGGCAGAATAGCTTTAGCGAGCACTTTTCCTAATTCAACCCCCATTTGGTCAAAGGAATTGATATTCCAGATAATGCCTTGAGTAAAAATTTTATGTTCGTAAAAAGCAAGCAGAGTTCCCAGTGTGCGAGGTGTCAGTTTTTTATAGAGAAATGAATTTGAAGGTTTGTTACCAGGAAAAACTTTTGACATGACTAAAAGCGGATCTGATTTGCCTATATCTTTTTCAACTTCCTGCTGTGTTTTGCCTTGCATCAGTGCTTCAGGCTGTGCCAGAAAATTAGAAATTAAAATATCATGGTGTACCGGAGAATCATAATGGCCATGAACCGCTGCCAGAAAGTCACAAGGGATGATCTTGGTGCCTTGATGGATGAGCTGGTAAAAAGCATGTTGGCCATTGGTTCCTGTTTGTCCCCAGATAATGGGCCCTGTATTGTAGTCTACACTTTGCCCGTCAACAGTAATTGATTTTCCGTTACTTTCCATATCCCCCTGCTGGAAATAATCAGCAAAAAAATAGAGGGACTGGTCATACGGCAATAAACAATGTGATTCGGCGTTAAAAAAATTGTTATACCAAATGCCTAATAAGGCCATGGTAACCGGTATATTTTTTTCCAGAGGGGTGTCGCGAAAGTGCTTATCGGCCTGATGGGCACCCATCAATAATTCTTCAAAGTTATCCATGCCGATAGAGATAGCGATGGACAAACCTATTGCAGACCAGAGAGAATAACGTCCTCCTACCCAGTCCCAGAATTCAAACATATTGTCTGTATTGATACCAAATGCTGAAACATTTTCTTTATGGGTGGAAATAGCGACAAAATGTTTTTCTATCGCAGATTTGTCAAATGCAGAATTTAGCAACCATTTACGCGCAGTATGGGCGTTGGTCATGGTTTCTTTGGTATTAAATACTTTAGACGCGATCAGAAATAATGTAGTTTCAGGGTTTAAGCGCTTTAATGTGGTGATGATATCGGTTTGATCAACATTCGATACAAAATGTGCTTTCAGGCTGGGCGTAGAATAGGGCTCTAGTGCTGTGGTAACCATTTTTGGGCCTAAATCAGAGCCACCAATACCAATATTTACTACATCAGTTATCGGCTTGTTAGTGTATCCTTTCCACTGGCCTGATCTGACTTTTTCAGAAAAAGAACGCATTTTAGTTAATACCCGGTTGATATCGTCCATGATATTATTGTCGTTTAGATAAATGGGGGTATTGCTTCTGTTCCTGAGCGCGGTATGAAGAACGGCTCTTTTTTCGGTGGAATTAATGATTTCCCCTGAAAACATGGCTTGTATTTTTTCTACCAACTTTGCCTGTGTGGCTAGTTTTATAAGTAAGGGAAGGGTCTCATCAGTGATTCTGTTTTTTGAGAAATCAAAAAGTATATCGTTATATTGTAGTGATAATTTTTTATGGCGTTGACTATCGGCTTTGAATTGTTTTTTTATAGAAAGGTGGCTGACATCTTTGTAATGTGTTTTCAGGGCTTGCCATTCTGAAGAGTCACGCAGGGAAGACATTTTTTTTCCAGTCATTTATAAAATAAGAGAAGTCTACGGAAAGCCGATGAGAATGGCAAGAATATTATAATAATGGTATATTATAAATTAATAAAATACTTTACTAGATGTTTTCCGCATGATAGGATATTTCTTGATCTATATCAAGAAGTACTCCATGGATTGGAGTGATAATGAAAAAAGGTATTGCGTATTGAGAATAGCCCAAGAATCTGTTCGAGATCGTTGCGAACCGCTGTCTTTGTGTGCGGACGGAGCGCAGAAACCGGAGTTTACACGGAGTAAATGAGAATTTCGAGCAACGTCTAGGCACAACTGGCAGTGATGCAGTAAATCTTGAATAGGTTCTAAGAAGAGATGTCTTTATTTGGTTATAGCAATATGCTAAAGTTGTTAGTCGCTTTCACTTTAAAAATATTTACTCATGTAATGATATTTTATTTGATAGCAAAAATATAATATAAAAAAACTGGAAGGTGTTATGAATAAAAATCAAATTTTAAGAAAGTGTATCCTAAGCATTCTAGGTCTATTATTCTCATCAGCACTTTGGGCTCATGGAGGCGCAGCTGGTACAGATACTGACCAGTGCAAGTTTGAATTAGAGCCGGATCACTGGATTCATTATACCGCTTATCAGCCCAATGCCTATCCTGGAGATGAATTTTGCGGCAACTTGCCTGATATAGGTACAACAACGCTATTAGTATTTGATTATCAGGATATTAGATATCGTAATATGTCAGTTGAGTTTGAAGTAACTAAAGAACCAGAAGGCACTGTGATTTTTCGTAAAGAGGCAAAAAAACACAAGTCGGGTACTGTCAACTTAAATATAGGCAATATTGCTGAAGCAGGTAAATACTTGATTCATATTACATTGCTTCAAGATAATGGTGAAAGATTAGATGCACATATGGCTTTCCAGGCTGGAGCAGGTAAGGGTACCAGTAGTACAACATTAATTATCTATTTATTAGTCTTGCTTGCTGCTTTATATATTTTCTACATTTCTAATGAAGGGTTTAAAAATAAAGTGGATTCCTATATTAAGAGTTCTACTTCAATGAAAGATGAGTAATTAAACTGCAAAATAAAAAGGTATAAATGATGCAGAAACATTCCCTAGGTATTATTCTGGGTGCAGTTACACTACTGATACCATTGACGGTATCCGCTGTCATAGGTTTACCTGAATCAACAAAAGTTGATAAAGGTAAAGTTGAGATAATTTGTCGATCAATGGAAGCTGAATGGCGTAAAGCGCAAACTATTGATGGTGTGGAAATTCAGGAGTCATTGCGTTGTGATCCTGATAATCCAGCGCAAATAGTGGCAGCAGTAAAAGGCACCAATAATATATCAATGGAAGCATTGATGAATACCTATTATGCCGCTGATGCGATAATAAAAAAGAATGATATGGATGGGGATGGCGATCCTGATCTGATAATTATCAAACTGGAGGTGGCTGAACTTAATGGCCACTCTCCAGATTTTGCTGGATTAGTACCTACTTTTGATATAGCGCCTGGTGTTCAACCAGGCATGTGGGTATTTGCCCCGAAATCACGGGGTATGGCAACCAATAGTTTTGTGGGTGTCGATGCAAATCCTCTGTTAAGAGCGCCGTCACCTGTTATTCGTGTTGAACAAGGTGATACTATCTGGATACATCTGGAAAACACCCATTATTTTCCTCATACCATTCATTTGCATGGTGTTGATCACCCCTTTATCGACAACGCAGGTGAAGGTAACGATGGCGTGCCGCAAAGCAGTGATAAATTCGTGCTTCCAGGGCAAAGTAAAACTTATGAAATTCGTCCAAGACAGCCTGGCACATTTGTTTACCATTGCCATGTTCAAACCCATATACATTTAGCTATGGGATTGGTGGGAATGCTTGTTGTTGAAGAAAACCGCCCTAATAACTGGGTGCAGACCTTTAATGTAGGTGGAGGTCAAGTTCGGCATCCATCAAAAGCAGTGCTTGAAGAATATGATAGTGAATATGATCTGCACTATCATGCTATGGACAAAGAATTACATAGTATCATTCAAAAATACAATGATCCTCGCTTAATTGCAAAAAAAATGAATCGTGAATACGATATAACCGATTCTACTGAGGATTATCATATTTTGAATGGGCGCTCATTCCCTTATACATTAAGGGAGTCGATTATTGTTGCCGAACCTGATCAGAATATTAAACTCAGGATGTTTAATAGTTCGGGGGAGATGATGGCCGTACATACGCACGGACATAAAGCAACGATTACTCATTACGATGGCGTTGAACATAACCCTGTGGCGCAAATTATGCGAGATGTCTATGATATTGCCCCTGCCCAGCGTAATGATCTGAAAATCAGCACTAAAGACGATGGCTTGCATAGTTATGGCGAAGGAATCTGGATTTTCCATGACCATAGAGAAAAGGGAATTACAACTGATGGGATGAATCCAGGGGGTAATGTGAGTGCATTGGTGTATAAGAAATACTTGAATAAAGTAGGTATGCCAATGAGTATAGGCGAAAGTGTTAAACCTTTGTTTACCAAAAATTTCCATGATCGAAAATTACCCGTTTGGCAGGATATAGAGGGTTGGGATTTAGGTGAAATTGACGCGAGAGGATATATTCCGCCACCTGCTGCAGTGCCTATGGCCGTTGAGGCCGGCCCAAAACCGTTTAAAGCCTTTTCTGGAGATAGTCTGGATTCAGGAAACAGTGCCTTTACTAATTTTATATTGGGCTTGCTTTTTGGCATAGCCGTGTATTTATTATATTTAAATCGTGAAAAAGTAATCGCTATGACTAAGGCAAGAATTTCTCAATTTAAAAAGGGAGATAAGTAATGCGACAATTATTTTTAATGGCACTTTTATCATTGCTTGTTTCATCTTCTGTTTTTGCAAAAAAGGAATTTATGGACCATAACCGATTAATGGATCATGGCGACGGTCATTTGATGGATATGGATGGCGGCATGGTGATGGGGCAAAATACAGATATCTTACCCGGGGGTTGTGACAAAATTGAAGCGGTTGAAGAAATTACAGTACACGCTGGGCACAAATATGCTAAAAAATTCCCAGGTAGAATGTTTGCTTTTGATACACAGGAATACCAGTTTAAACCTTGTACTAAATTAACGGTTCATTTTGTTAATGATGACAATATTCGCCATCAATGGATGATGCATGGCTTACCTAAGTATTTATACCCAAAAGGCATGTTTCATCTGGAATTAACGGGGCCAGGTAAAATATCGGGAACTTTGATTTTTCCACCGAATGATAAGACTTACCTAGTGCACTGTGATATTTCCCAGCACATGGAAAAAGGCATGAAAGCTCAGCTTAAAATTGGTAAAGGAAGTGGTGACTTGCCAAGTATTCCAGGTGTGACAGCTTATGTTATTCAAGATGATTATAGTGACAGTATTCCTGAAGAAACAGTGTTACCCGATTCTAAAAAAGCTAAAGTGGCAGTAGAGAACAATAGTTCTGGGCTAGGTGTAATGATTATTGGGATAGCGGCAGGGTTATTGCTTGCACCGCTATTAATTCGCCGATTTAAGGGCATGACAGCGAGTGAAATTGTTAGTACAATTATTGAAATGATTTCGCAAGGAATCGCACTGCTAATAAAATTAATTTCTGGATTAATCAATAAATTCAGTTCAAAGAAAGTCATAGAATTACCTGATAAGTAATTCATTATAAGTTAAATTTAAAGCCTCTGAAACTATTGAGTTTCAGAGGCTTTTTTATGGGAAAAAGAAATGATTGATGATGTAGGTTTATGGGCGCTTTTTTTAAGCGCATTTATTTCATCGACTATAGCACCGGGTGGTTCAGAATTACTATTGGCTTATATGGTGTCAGAAAAATTATTTAATAGTGAAGTGATGGTATTGATAGCTACGATAGGAAATACGCTAGGTGCTTTTACAACCTGGTTTCTGGGTATGCTAGCTGCTAAAAAGTTTCCAGCAGAACAGTTGCTTTCTAAAAAGAGACAGAAATCATTGAGATTTGTCAAGAAATGGGGGGTAGGGTCCTTGCTATTTTCCTGGCTACCTATTATAGGTGATGGCTTGTGTTTCGCTGGTGGCTGGTTAAAATTGCCCTTTGTTTTTTCAAGCCTGGCTATTTTTATAGGTAAGGGTATCCGATATATATTTGTTGCCTATATTTTTATTTAGAGGTGAAGCTTTAATAATATCCGAATCTTGACTTTCAATTATCTTCCGCTGTTGCTGAATGACTGCCTACTCCAAAACTCTCAAGCAACATTAAGAAAACACCTAGAGATATTGCCATGTCAGCGACATTAAAGACGGGCCAGTGCCAGTTTTGGTAATAGACATCAACAAAATCTATCACATAACCATAGGCAAGCCGATCAATTAAATTACCTAACGCGCCCCCCAAAACCAGTGATAAAGCTATAGCCAGTAAAGTCTCGTTTTTTTTCAAGCGATAAAGCCAGACAATTAAGACGGCGCAAATAGCTATCGCCATCGCTGAAAAAAACCAGCGTTGCCAGCCACCGGCTTCACTTAAAAAGCTAAAAGCAGCCCCTGTATTACGCACATAAGTCAAATTAAAATAGGGAGCAATAGCAATGGATTGATAAAGATACATTGCACTATCAACAGCAATTTTACTCCATTGGTCAAGAACCAGAACTATCAGCGATAGCCATAAGCATTTAAGCATATTGACGACCTTCTCCGGCACCATCAATATTGCTTATGCAACGTCCACAAAGTTCCGGATGTTTTTTATCTTCTCCCACATCATAACGATGATGCCAGCAACGTACACATTTTTCATGTTCTGAGGCAATGACTTTTAATCTAATGCCTTCAACATCCGTTTGAATAGCATCTTCTGGACAGAATTTATCTTCAGCGAGTGATGCGCTGGAGGTAATAAAAATGAAATGTAATTCACTCGATAATTGATTTAATGCCGTAAAATATTCTTCATTACAATACAGTTCTACTTCAGCATTCAATGATGAACCAATGTCTCCTTTTGACCTTAACTGTTCAATTTCTTTGCTAACAGCAGGTCTGACCAATATAATTTTTTCCCAAAATGCACGATCCATTGCTGAATCTTTATCAAGTTCAAACAAATGTTCATACCAGGTTTCCAGAAAAATGGAATCGCTTCGCTGGCCAGGAATATATTGCCAGGCTTCATCTGCTGTATAGCTGATAATAGGTGCCAGCCAGCGAGTTAAGGCTTCAACCACATGATACATTGCCGTTTGCGCAGAACGCCGAGGCAAACCATCCGATTTTGCAGTGTATTGACGGTCTTTAATAATATCAAGATAAAAACTGCCTAAATCCATAGCACAGAAATGATGCACTTTTTGATAGATTTGTTGAAATTGATAGTCTTCATAAGCGGCAATGACATCTTCTTGTAATTGAAAAGCTCTATCAACTACCCAGCGATCTAATGCCAGCATATCCTGAGCTTCAATTTTATCGCTTAGTGGGTTAAAGCCTTCCAGATTTGATAATAAAAAACGCGTGGTATTTCGCAATCGACGATAGCCATCTGAGGTACGTTTTAAAATTTCATCAGAGACATTCATTTCACCGCGATAATCAGTAGCCGCCACCCACAAGCGTAAAACATCAGCCCCTAGGGATTTCATGATGGATTGTGGCGCAACCACATTGCCTTTAGACTTTGACATTTTTTTGCCTTTAGCATCCACAGTAAAGCCATGAGTTAACACCGCTTTATAAGGCGCTACATCATTTATCGCGGCCGAAGTTAACAAAGAGGATTGAAACCAGCCTCTATGCTGGTCAGAGCCTTCTAAGTATAAATCAGCAGGAAAATGTAATGGCTCACGTCGATCCAAAACAGCGGCATGAGTGACCCCAGAGTCAAACCAGACATCTAAAGTATCCTGCATTTTTTCATAATGCGCAGCATCATCGCCAATTAATTCTTCAGCGGCTAATTCAAACCAGGCATCTATGCCTTTTTGCTCAATACGTTTTGCGATATCTTCAATCAGCTGTTGCGTGCGTGGGTGCAATTCCCCCGTTTCTTTATGCACAAAAAATGCAATAGGTACGCCCCAGGTTCGTTGCCGGGAAATACACCAGTCTGGACGGCCTCCTATCATGCCTTCGATACGTGCCTGACCCCAGTCAGGAATCCATTTGACACGTTTTACTTCCGTTAACGCCTGTTCCCGCAATTGATTTTTATCCATAGAGATAAACCATTGCGGTGTGGCTCTAAAAATAATCGGGGTTTTGTGCCGCCAGCAATGGGGATAGCTATGTAGAATGGCCTCATGATGGACTAATTGTCCTTTTTCTTTTAATACCTCTAAGATATGTTCATTGGCACTAAACACATGTTCACCGGCAAAAAACTCGGTATTGGGTAAAAACACACCATTAGCTCCCACTGGATTATCAATGGCTAATCCATTTTTCATTCCGATCACATAGTCATCCTGACCATGTCCAGGCGCGGTATGTACAGCACCTGTGCCAGCCTCGGTAGTGACATGGTCGCCTAAAATAATAGGCACATGTCGATCATAAAAAGGATGTTGCAGACTTTGCTTATTTAATGCACTGCCTTTGCAATAGGCTATAACATGGTGTTCACCGGCTCCATAGCGATGCATGGCATCTTTTAATAATACTTCAGCAACAACTAATCTTTCCTGTTGCCCAGCAATTTCGCATTGAACTACAACATATTCATGTTCAGGATTAAGCGCTACCGCCTGATTTGCAGGAAGCGTCCAGGGCGTGGTTGTCCAGATAATGACGGATAAATCGCCTATACCTAAATGTTCTGGTGCATGATGACAAGCAGCAAAAAAAGCATCTTCATTAATCACTTTAAAGCGCACATCAATCGCAGGTGAATGTTTATCTTCGTATTCTACTTCTGCTTCGGCTAATGCCGACCCACAGTCAGTACACCAGTGAACCGGTTTTGCGCCTTTGCTGAGGTGGCCTTTGCTGGCAATTTTTCCTAATGAACGAACAATATCTGCTTCAAAGGCAAAATCCATGGTTAAGTAAGGATTGTCCCATTCACCTAGAATCCCTAAGCGAATAAATTCTTCTTTCTGAACTTTCACCTGTTTGGCGGCATAAGCACGGCATTCTTTGCGAAAAACAGCTGGAGATACTTTAATACCGGCTTTACCTATTTTCTTTTCAACCATTAGTTCGATAGGCAGGCCATGACAATCCCAGCCGGGTACATAAGGCGCATCAAAGCCATTAAGCGTTTTAGATTTAATAATAATATCTTTCAATACTTTATTAACAGCATGACCAATATGAATAGCACCATTGGCATAAGGGGGGCCATCATGCAAAATAAATTTAGTCTTGCCTGCAAATTCCTCTCTGATTTTTTTATACAACTCGGCCTCGTTCCACTTTTTTAAACGTTCTGGTTCGCGCTGAGCCAAGTTTCCTTTCATGGGAAAGCCAGTTTTGGGTAAATTCAGTGTTTTTTTATAGTCCATTGTTTGTTAACTATTTAAGATTTGTTTTGCAATAATAATATCTTTTTCTATTTGTGCTTTAAGCTCATCTATTGAATCAAAACGCACTTCATCTCTGATTTTCTGTTTAAAATGTATTTCTACATAGTGCCCGTAAATTTCTCTATTGAAATTAAATAGATGAGTTTCTAATATTACCTTTTTTTCAGCAGCAATAGTAGGCCGTGTACCTACATTGGCAACTCCCGTTATTTCCGTATTATCAATTCCTGTCATGGTAACGGCATAAACACCCGTTATTGGCGTGTTTTTTCTAAACATCTCAATATTAGCCGTGGGAAAACCAATAGTTCGACCTCGTTTATTGCCATGAGCTACTCTACCGCATACCGAATAATCTCTTCCTAGCATTTGTTTTGCTGTGGATAAGTCACCTGAGCCTAAGGCATCGCGGATTAAAGTACTACTCACTCGATAGCCTTCAACAAGATAAGAGCTAGTGGCTTCAACATTAAAGCCATACTGCAGGCCTTTTTCTTTGAGCATGGCAAAGTTACCACATCGCGCCTTGCCAAAATGAAAATCATCGCCAATAACCAAATATTTTACATTGAGTTTATTCACTAAAAAATCGCTAATAAAATTTTCTGCCTTATAATTTGCAAAGCTCCGGTTAAATTTAACGACTAAAAGATTATCAACAGGTAATGACTTAAATTGAATGACTTTTTCACGTAAGCGCATCAGTCTGGAAGGTGCATTTTCTCCCAGAAAAAATTCTAAAGGCTGTGGCTCAAACATCATCAATACTACTGGCAAATGCATTAATTTACCTTGTTCAGCCAATTTTTCGATAACTTTCTGGTGCCCTGTATGAACCCCGTCGAAGTTTCCTATACTTAAAACACACCCCTTTTTTAATGGCTTCAGATGGGGTAACCCCCTAATTAAATGCATTGAGCTAGCGTATATAAAAAACCTGTCATTCTATCATCATATTTAATTCTAAATTCACTTAAACCTGGAGAAATTGATTAGACACGGAAAAGACTGAAATCTATCCTATATTTAGGAACACGCATTGAAATTGAATCAATAATTTCATCAAGCAAAAGCGGCTCATCTTCGTGCAAATTGTATTGGCCAGTGCCGAGTGAAATTTTAGTGATCAAACAGATGCCAAGATCAACAGATAATTGAATTAAGTAAGGTTGGTAACTTTACTTATTTAATTCTCGGACAGCCTTCTAGACAGACAGAGTAGTGAAAATCACAGGAAATCAGTTTTATACTGTTTTTTTGTCATGCACAGAAAAAAACAGCTAAAATGGACGCAGTCTTAAAAGTCAGGAAATAGTCTATGTCTGCAAAAATGAAAAAACTTTTTGAACAGGTGCATAAGGTTCCACAAGTACCTGAGGTTGTAAGAATACTCATCAGCCAATTCAATGATCCTAATGTCAATATGAAAGACATTTCCAAAAATGTTGAAAAAGAACAAGTCATCGCTTTAAAAGTATTACGTCTGGTAAATTCTGCTTATTTTGGATTACCCAAGAAAATAGCGACTATTGAGGAAGCCGTTGTTATGTTAGGTATGGCAAAACTCAGGACACTGGTCATTGCTTCTGGCATTGTCAGCTCTATTCCTGAGATCAAGGATTTTGATGTTAAGCAGTTTTGGCTAGAAAGTTTTTGTACAGCAGTCACTGCAAAATGGTTGGCAAATGAAGCTGAATGTGATGGAGATATTGCTTTTACTGCGGGCTTAATCAGTGGCTTGGGAAGCATATTAATTCACTTAGGACGACCTAAAGAAGCGCTTGATATAGAGAAGCGCGTAGCAGAGGGGCATCTCCGGCCTTTTGTAGAAAATATGCGCTTAGGCTATACTAGCCAAGCTGTTTGTGCAGAATTGTGTACTCTCTGGAAATTTTCTGAGGAATTGATCATACCTGTTGCTCAATGTGGAGAACCATTAAAATCAGCAGAGGTGTCAAAAATTGCTTGTGCAATTTTTGTTGGGAAGTATCTCAGCACGTGCAGATATCAGGGAAAAGCTCCCGATGAAATTATGCAATCAATCCCTTTTGATGTTACTGAAAAGCTTGATTTATCGGAGGTTTTTTTTAAAGAGAAGCTCGAAGAAATACTGGCTTTGGAGTCGGGATTAGATGGATTGGTCGGTTAGTCAATTTAAAAACTGAAACTTGAATTAATATTTAGCTCGTATCAAGCTTGCCTAATACGGGAGAATCGACTGTGAAGAACCCGGTATTACACTTCGTTTGATACGGGTTGCATATTCTAAAATATCCATCAAACCAAAGTTGCCAGACCACTGGTTTTTTCAAAAATAAGAAGGCAAGTTAAAATGTGTCCGTTATTTGTTTCCCGTTCCTAACTATACCTTCACAGGAAAAAATAAACCGGGTAGAAAATACAATTTGTGGATGTGTCTATTTTTTAAAATATCTAACAGATTCTGGTTTTTAGTCTACAATTATTGAAAGTAGTTTAATCATTAAATAAGCACAGTCCGGGAATAGGCTAGTCATGAGCAATTTGGAATTTAAAGGTCAACTTCACGAATATGCGCAGTGGCGTGATAAGTTGATACAAGCCATTAAAATGTATCAGGAATGGAGAAGTCGCTATAAATTAAACGACCCCCATAGTATGGATACTATTTTAAACATCATTCATGGTTTACAAACGGATCGAATCACGCTTGCTTTTGCAGCAGAATTTTCGCGAGGAAAAACCGAACTGATTAATGCACTGTTTTTTGCTGAAACAGGTATTCGTCTTTTACCTTCTTCTCCGGGTAGAACAACCATGTGCCCGACTGAATTGTATTTTGATCCTAGAGGGAGCTATATACGTTTACTCAACATTGAAAGTCGGCTTGAAGATATTTCTTTAATGGAGTTTAAGCAAAATACCGACAGATGGACGCAGATAGATTTAGACTTTACTTCGCCCACCCAAATGCAAACTGCTTTTAAAGAACTTGTTGCTAGCAAAGAAGTTGATAAAGAGGTTGCAGACAAACTGGGATTATGGAATGAACGAGAAGCGGCTGAACAGGGTATTGTTAACCCTGATAAAGTTGAAATTCCTTGTTGGCGACATGCTCTTATCAGTTTTCCTCATCCCTTATTGCAGGAAGGATTATGTATTCTTGATACGCCGGGTTTAAATGCATTGGGTACTGAGCCTGAATTAACTTTAAGTCTACTACCTAGCGCTCAAGCGATAATATTTGTTTTGGCTGCAGATACAGGTGTCACTAAAAGCGACCTGGAAATGTGGAAAAACCATGTCTGTAGTTCCAGAGGGAATAACAAGCAGGGCTTAGCGGTTGTGATGAACAAAATTGACGCTATGTGGGATGATCTTGCTGGCGAGGATGGTTATGAAGACGCCATTAAAAAGCAAGTTAAAACATCAGCAGCGATACTAAAACTAAGTGAAGATGTTATTTTTCCTGTTTCTGCAAAACAAGCATTGTTAGCTAAAGTAAAATCAGATGCTGAATTACTGAAAAAAAGCCGATTGGCAAGCTTAGAAAATTATTTATCAGATGATATTTTAAAACAACGCCGTCAAATTCTGATGGAAACCGTTAATAAAGATATCGGTTTTTTGGTTTCTGAATCCTCTAAATTAACGGATGCAAAATTAGTAAATGCTATAAAACAACTGGAAGAATTTAAAAAAATTGATTTTGATAATGCCGAAATGACGGGTAAGTTAATGGCAGAAACCCGAGATAGGCAAAACGCCTATATATCCAATGTTGAAAGCTTTCAGGCCAGTAGAAAAGTTTTTACCGTTCAGGCAAAAATGTTGATTGATTCTTTTGCCAAAGAAAAAATTGATAACATTGTTAAAGAAACCAAACAGGATATGTCTAAAAGTTTGACAACTTATGGCATGAAACAAAATATCCGTAAATTATTTGATGAACTTAGAGAGTTATTGCAAGACTCGGTTGATATCACCAATGAAACGCGTCGTCTGATTAAAGCTATCCACAAAAAATTTCAGGAGGAATACGGCTTTAAAGAAATCGAACCTCAACTCTTTTCAATTAAGCAGTATCAATTTGAATTAGAGCAAATTTTTGATGAAGGGGAAGCTTTTCGAAACAGTGCAAAAACGGCAATGACAGAGCAAAGCATTGTTGTTAATAAGCTGTATAGCACTTTAATTTCCAAAGCTAAAAATATTTTAAAACAAGCACATGCTGATGCAGGGATCTGGAGTAACAGTGTATTAACACCACTTATGCATCAAATAAAAGACCATAAAAAACAAATCGAAAGCCGATTACAATTACTGAGAAAAATAAGCGCTTCTAAAGGCAGTGTAACCGAAAATATTGCCAGCCTGGAAGATGAACTGGATCCTTTGACAAAACAAGGCACTGAGTTAACAATGATTATTAAAAATATGCACCTGAGTGAGCTTATTGAGACAGCTGAGGACTAAGGCGTTGTCAGTGAATAAGAGGGCTGTCTTGTTAAAAAATAAGCGAAGCGAAAATAAGGACAGTTTTACCGCTTTTGCAGCCAATTTATTTTTAACATGAAAGTCTCTAAGAACTGAGGATTCATCGGCTATTTCTTCTGAAAAATCAAATCCCAGACACCATGACCTAGTTTTAGACCTCGACTTTCAAATTTGGTTAATGGTCTATTTCCAGGGCGCTGAGAAAAATCATTGTCTATCTGGGTATTAATCAGCAATTTTGAGCTAGACAAGGTTTTTAACATGTCCTTGGCATAATGCTCCCAATCGGTTGCTGCATGAAAATACCCTCCAGAAACCAGTTTTTGATTCAACAAAGTAATAAAATCAGGCCGAACGATTCGGCGTTTATGGTGCCGTCTTTTTTGCCAGGGATCAGGGAAAAACAAATGCACACCCGTCAGCGTATTGTCTGCCATTTTCTGTTCTAGAATTTCTATAGCGTCGTGATGATAAATTTTTACATTGCTTAGTTTTTTTTGTTCAAGCGACATCATCAATTGGCCTACACCAGGTCTATGAACTTCAATACCTAGATAATTAAAATCAGGATTAGCTTCGGCCATATCAGCCAGGCTATGACCATTTCCAAAACCAAATTCTACAATAAGTGGGGCTTTTCTATTGAAAGCCTGTTCATCATTAAACGGTTCAAGCGGATTCAGGCAATAACAATGCCACAAATTATCCAGTGCTTTTTGTTGGCCTGCGGTCGCTCGTCCCTGACGACGGATAAAGCTGCGAATTTTTTGTGGAGACTGGGTGTAGGACAAAGCCAAATGAAATTAATAATTAGAAAAACAAACCATCAATAGGAGAAGAAGCCGATGCAAAGCGTTTTTTAGGCATACGACCCGATAGAAAAGCTTCTCTACCTGCCTGAATACCTTTATTCATTGCTGATGCCATCAGTACTGGGTTTTTGGCGGCCGCAATAGCGGTATTCATTAAGACCCCGTCACAACCTAATTCCATTGCCAAAGCTGCATCCGAAGCCGTACCAACACCGGCATCAACAAGAATGGGCACATTAGCATTTTCAACAATTGTTAAAATATTATACGGATTGCGAATACCTAGCCCAGAACCTATAGGTGCTGCCAGAGGCATCACCGCAACACAGCCAATATCTTCCAGTCGTTTTGCAGCAATGGGGTCATCATTGGTATACACCATCACATCAAAGCCATCTTTAACCAATTGTTCCGCAGCAATAAATGTTTCGGCAACATCCGGAAAAAGGGTTTTCTGATCCGCTAAAACTTCAAGTTTTACCAGCTTATTCCCTCCCAGTAACTCTCTTGCCAGACGACAGGTTCGTACAGCATCTTCAGTGCTGTAACAACCTGCGGTATTAGGTAAAATGGTGTATTTATCAGGAGGAATAACATCCAGCAGATTGGGTTCATTGGTGTTTTGCCCAATATTTGTCCGACGAATAGCAACGGTTACTATTTCAGCACCACTGGCTTCTATAGCCAACCTGGTTTCTTCCATATCCTTATATTTACCGGTTCCAACCAATAACCGAGAAGTAAAGGTTTGTCCCGCAATAGTAAAAAAATCATTTTGTCCTCCACCAATGGCTTGTACAATTTCCACACAGTCATTGGCTTTTAATTTTTGTGTATTGTATTGATCAAAGGGCAAGATTTCTTTATTAAATTCTATAGCAATTCGTTTTCCAGTTAATTTTAAATCAGCAACAATGTCTGAAACCACGCTGTCTTTACTATATTCGCGCGTATCCCCATTTACACTTAGTTTCATTTTTTTTCCAGATTAATTGTGTAACTATTTAGCTTGAAAATATACTTAATTATTTACTTCTCTTCGTTTTTGTACTGCTTTAGCAAGATTGTTCAGTAAAACTTTGGTGTCATCCCAGTTTAGACAGCCATCAGTAATACTTTGTCCATAGGTCAATGCTTGACCCTCTATAACATCTTGCCGTCCTGCTACTAAATGACTTTCAATCATGGCACCTTTAATACGGTGATCTCCCCTGGCTATTTGCCCTGCAACATCCTCTGCAACAATTAGTTGGCGTTGGCATTGTTTCAAGCTATTGGCATGACTGAAATCTATCATAATATTGCTGTGTAAATTAGATTTGCTCAAACCTGCAGCCACTTTTGCAACATTCACCGCATCATAGTTTGGCTCATCATTACCCACTCTTAGAATAATATGAGAATCTTCATTT
>CAZDMC010000015.1:0-9468 GCA_964506335.1 uncultured Methylomarinum sp.
GAGTAAAAATAGACTTGAGAAATGAGAAGATAGGCTTTAAAATTCGCGAGCATTCTATGCAGCGTGTGCCATATCTTCTAATTATTGGTGATAAAGAATTAGAAAATCAAACCATTGCCGTACGTTCGCAAAAAGGTGAGGATCTAGGTAGTTTGTCAATTATTGACTTTGTTGAAAAATTAAGTACAGAGATTACAGACAGAAAATAAAAATAAACTGGGGGATAAAGCATCGTTTCTAAAAGAGATAGTACGCGCTTAAATGACGACATAATTGCGAGACGGGTTCGTGTTGTGGGTGCGGATGGTGATAAATTAGGTATTGTGTCGTTAACTGACGCTAAAAAACTGGCATTTGAAGCTAATATGGATTTAGTGGAAATATCGCCGAATGCTGATCCTCCTGTCTGTAAAGTAATGGATTACGGGAAATACCTGTTCGAACAAAATAAAAAGTTGCAGGCGGCAAAAAAGAAACAAAAACTGGTTTTAATCAAAGAAATCAAGTTCAGGCCTGGCACAGAAGAAGGCGATTATCAGGTTAAATTGCGAAGTTTGACCAAATTTCTGGAAGAAGGCAATAAGACCAAAGTCACTGTGCGCTTTAGAGGGCGTGAAATGGCACATAGGGAAATCGGCATGGAGTTATTACAACGTGTTGAAAAAGATTTAGCAGAATTAGGCGCTGTAGAGCAATATCCTAAATTTGAAGGCCGCCAGATGGTCATGGTGATTGCCCCTAAGAAAAAGAAATAAAAGCGTAACTACTTAGTTTACTATCAAATTTAGGCGATTGCTGCGTTGAAAGTGCTCAAATACCCATGTATGTTCCGCACTCTCGACTAAATTTGACGGCAAGCTGAGTAATTACTAAGGAACGCACACGGAATAACTGGGACAACTGGCGCAGGATTTTTGTTCGTATTCAAGGCGTATAAATAGGCGCATAGCACAAGCTACGCAACTATTTATACAACGCAGAAGACGGACAAAAAGACAAGTCGGTTGTTCAAGTTATTTCGTGCACGTTCCTAAAACAAAGAGATAACGGGTTTTGTCTTAAAAAGCATAATCCTTACGACCAAGGAAAAAAGTCGTTAAATGCATCATTTGATGCTCCTCATTCGGTCGGGCCATGCATTTTGCCTTACCGGGTTTGTGTTTCAGGGATGTTAATTTTTTATTAATCGGAGAAAACAAATGCCAAAAATGAAAACCCATAGCGGTACTGCTAAGCGGTTTAAAAAAACCAAAAATGGTTTTAAATGTGCACAAGCACATCGTCGTCATATATTGACTAAAAAAACCACAAAAAGAAAAAGACAGTTGCGTAAGGCGGCTAGCATTCATCCGTCAGATGTGCCAATGGTTGCACGTTTGTTACCCTATAGTTAATTAACAGGAAGAATCATGCCTAGAGTAAAACGCGGCGTCACTGCCAGAGCAAGACATAAGAAAATTTTAAAGCAAGCGAAAGGTTATTACGGCGCACGTAGTCGGGTTTATCGCGTTGCTAAACAAGCGGTTATTAAAGCGGGTCAATATGCCTACCGCGACCGTAAACAAAGAAAACGCCAATTTCGCGCTTTATGGATTGTCCGTATTAATGCGGCGGCACGTTTATGTGGAATGTCATACAGTCGATTTATCAATGGCTTAAGCAAAGCCAATGTAGCTATTGACCGTAAAGTATTAGCAGATATTGCAGTACGTGATATGGATGCATTTGCTGAAATTGCAAAAATAGCCAAAGTTAACCAAAGTCAGCCATAAAAAGTAAAATATCGACAATGATATTTTTTGATTCACCCTTTCCTAAGGGTGAATTTATTCTATATACACCTCTGTGTAGAAATAGCCAGGGTTACGAAAAAACCAGACTATTTTCTGTAATCTTTTTATCCCATCAAAATTTTAATATAGTGAGCTGAGCAGTGTCGGCTAACCTCGAACAAATTCTCTCGCAAGGCTTACAAGCACTTGCAAAAGCAAAAGACCTTATCGAACTGGATCAAGTCCGGGTTTCCTATCTGGGAAAAAAGGGTGAATTTACCCTTCAGATGAAACAACTGGGCAAACTAGAACCTGATCAGCGACGTGCTGTAGGGCAAGTTATCAATAAGACAAAAGCTGAATTCCAGCAAAAACTGGAAGCCGTTAAAGCCGTAATGCAGCAAGCTGTTTTAGCCGCGCGTTTAGCTAGTGAATCTGTTGATATTACCCTGCCTGGCAGAGGGCAATCGGTAGCAGGGCTTCATCCTGTGACTATTACGTTGCGAAGAATATCCAAAATCTTTGCCAGTGTCGGTTTTAAAACTGTTGAAGGTCCAGAAATTGAAGATGATTATCACAATTTTGAAGCCTTGAACATTCCTGCGCATCATCCGGCCAGGGCGATGCATGATACTTTCTATTTTGATGCCCATACGGTGCTGAGGACGCATACCTCGCCTGTACAGATTCGTGCCATGGAAGCTGAAAAACCGCCACTAAAAGTGATTGCCCCGGGACGTGTTTATCGCTGTGATTCGGATGTGACGCATACCCCGATGTTTCATCAGGTTGAAGGTTTTTTAGTGGATACCGATGTCAGCTTTGCTGATTTAAAAGGCGTGGTTTATGAATTTCTGCGTGCTTTTTTTGAAAAAGATATTCAGCTGCGTTTTAGACCGTCTTATTTCCCTTTTACAGAACCATCGGCAGAGGTTGATATTGAATGTGTCATCTGTGGTGGCAACGGTTGTCGTGTCTGTGGACATACTGGCTGGCTGGAAGTCATGGGCTGCGGCATGATTCATCCCGAAGTTTTTAAATCGGTAGAAATCAATAGTGATGAATTTACCGGTTTTGCTTTTGGTATGGGGGTAGAAAGATTAGCCATGTTACGTTATGGCATTAATGATTTAAGAATGTTTTTTGAAAATGATCTTAAATTTTTAGAACAATTTCATTAAGGATTGAATCATGCAAATTAGTGAAGCCTGGTTAAGGGAACTGGTCAATCCATCCATTTCTACTGAAAAATTAGTAGATCAGCTGACTATGGCAGGTCTGGAAGTGGACTCTGTTGAGCCTGCTGCCGCTGAATTTAGTAACGTAGTTGTTGGTCAAGTAATCGCCATGGCGCAACATTCCAATGCTGATAAATTAAAAGTGTGTCAGGTGTCTGTTGTTGAAGATAGAGCTGAAACTGAATCCCTGCAAATCGTATGCGGTGCTAGTAACGTCAGAGTCGGCTTAAAAATACCTGTTGCCTTGGTAGGTGCTGTATTGCCCGGTGATTTTAAAATCAAAAAATCGAAATTGCGCGGTGAATTGTCATTAGGCATGTTATGTTCCGAAAAAGAACTCGGTTTGGCAAAAGATGCCGATGGCTTGATGGAATTATCGGAAGATGCCCCTGTGGGTGCTGATATACGCGACTATTTGGCGTTGAATGATGCCATCATTGAGCTGGATTTAACACCTAACCGGGCAGACTGTTTAAGTGTAGAAGGGGTTGCCAGAGAAATTGCTGTGTTGAACAAAATGGCCTGGATACCCGTGGAATATACTCCGGCAGAAATATCGCATGATTCGGTTATTAATGTAAATGTAGAAGCAAAAGAAGCTTGCCCAAGATATTTAGGGCGATTAATTAAAAATGTTAATCCTGGTGCAGAAACACCCTTATGGATGCAGGAACGTCTAAGACGTTCTGGATTAAGAAGTCTGGGGTCTTTGATCGATGTCACTAATTATGTATTATTAGAGCTGGGTCAGCCCTTACATGCCTTTGATGCGGACAAATTATCAGGTTCAATTACCGTAAGAACGGGTAAAAAAGGTGAGGAATTAGCCTTGTTAAATGATCAGACCATCACCCTGGATGATTCTGCTTTAGTGATTGCTGATGATAAACAGGCATTAGCATTAGCCGGTGTCATGGGTGGTGAAAATACTTCGGTCACGGATAATACCCAAAACATTTTTCTGGAATGTGCCTTTTTTACACCGATTACCATTGCCGGTAAAGCAAGGCAATTTGGACTACACACGGATTCTTCTCATCGCTTTGAACGAGGGGTTGATTTTACTTTGCAACAGCGTGCAATAGAGAGAGCTACTCAACTTATTGTGGATATTGCTGGAGGTAATGTTGGGCCTATTTCAGAAGTAACAACTGTAGATGCTTTACCACAAAGACCGGCTGTCACTTTAAGACAACAACGCATAGAGCGTGTTTTAGGCATTACCATGGCTAATGAAGAGATTAGCCGGATTTTTAGTGGTCTGGATATGCAGGTTGAAAGGCTGGATGAGGGTTGGCGTATTACTCCTCCAGGCTGCCGTTTTGATATAGCGATTGAAGCAGACTTGCTAGAAGAAGTCGGGCGAATTTATGGCTATAACAAGCTGCCAAACAGTAGTCTTTTAATGCGTTCCGAATTAGGCAAGGCAGAAGAAGCGGTACTGCCTTTATCCCGTGTTGAAGACCTGCTGGTTGATAAAGGCTATCAAGAAGTCATTACCTATAGTTTTGTAGACGAAGCCATTCAAAAAGCCATAGCCGCTAATGATGAATGTATTAGAATAAAAAATCCGATTTCTTCTGAATTATCAGTAATGCGGACGACCTTATGGTGTGGTTTATTAAATACAGCCTTGTACAATACTAAAAGACAACACAATAGAGTTCGCTTATTTGAGACAGGGTTACGTTTTATTAAGAAAAATAATGAAACGGTTCAGCAAAGAATGATTTCTGGTTTGGTTTTGGGCGGCGTATTTTCAGAACAATGGTCTGAAAAAAGCAGAAAGGTTGACTTTTTTGACCTAAAAGGTGATTTAAGCGCGATTTTTCATCTTAATAACTGTCATGTAGAGTATAAAAAAACCACACATCCTGCATTACATCCAGGACAAAGTGCCGATATTATCAATCAGCAAGGTGAAAAAGTGGGGCAAATGGGAATGCTGCACCCAACCCTTGAAAAACAACTGGATTTTGATACGCCTGTTTTTCTGTTTGAGCTAGATCAGGCGCTGGTTTTTGAAAAACAAATTCCCGAATTTGAAGCGCTTTCAAAATTTCCTTCAGTGCGTAGAGATATGGCATTGATAGTAGAAGAAAAAACAACGACAGCTGAAATTATTGAATGTATTCATCGTTGTAAAGAAAAAGTCATTAAAGACATCTTAATCTTTGATATTTATCGTGGAGAAGGGGTTGAAAACGGCTATAAAAGTGTTGCTTTAAGTTTAATATTGCAAGATTTTTCACAAACACTAGCAGATTCTGAAATTGATGCTATATTTAACAGAGTGCTAGAAACCATAAAAAATACAATAAATGCAAAACTGAGGGATTGATTCAATGGCATTAACAAAAGCAGATTTTGCGGAAAGATTATTTGATGAACTTGGATTAAATAAACGTGAAGCAAAAGAAATGATTGAATTATTTTTTGAAGAAATCAAAGGTTCTTTGGAAAATGGTGAACAAGTAAAGATTTCAGGATTTGGAAAGTTTGAACTGCGAGATAAAAGCAGCCGTCCCGGTAGAAATCCAAAAACAGGTGAAGAAATTCCCATTACAGCGCGCCGTGTTGTAACTTTTAGATCAGGCCAAAAGCTAAAAGCTAGAGTAGAACAATATGCTGGAGCCCAGTAATAATAACGAACTACCGACAATACCAGCAAAAAGGTATTTCACCATTGGTGAAGTCAGTGAATTATGTGGGGTAAAACCCCATGTTCTCCGCTATTGGGAGCAAGAGTTTACAGATTTAAGCCCAATAAAAAGACGAGGTAATAGACGCTACTATCAACGTCATGACGTACTGATGATTCGTCAAATTCGCTCATTACTTTATGAACAAGGCTATACCATTGGTGGTGCAAGAGCTCATTTAGCCAGTGATGGAGCTAAAGAAGATTCAACAAAAACCAGGCAATTAGTGAATCAAATGATTGGTGAGCTAGAAGAGTTACTGGAACTATTAAAATAAAGTTATCTCTTTGCTTACGATTTATGTTCATAAATTGTTCCTAAACTATTAAAAATCGGGGCGTAGCGCAGCTTGGTAGCGCACTTGTCTGGGGGACAAGGGGTCGTGGGTTCGAATCCCGCCGTCCCGACCAATTGAAACTGCTAAGGAATGTGCACGAAATAAGTTCGACAACTAGCTTGTCTTTTTGTCCGTCTTCGGTGTTGTGGAAACAGTTACGTAGCCCCCTGTGTCAGGATAGTTGTCGCCTAAGGTTAAAATGATTGTAAGTTTTAATTTAACTGTGATTAATCCGACAGAGTCCTGGACACTATTTAAACTTACTTTTTTCTGTCTTCAGCCCATTCATCAGAGAGGGTGTTTTTATCCAAAGGTTCTCCATGTTTATATGCAACTCGGGTGATTAGATGCGCTCCCACAGGTGCAGTCAGCATAAAAAAAACAATGGCCATTATGCAGCGTGAAATGATACCCATCTCTCCGCTATGCAAAGCCGCACCGAGTAAAAGAAGTGTAACGCCCAGTGTTGCTGCTTTGGATGAAGCATGTAATCGTTGATATAGATCGGGTAATTTTAGTACGCCTATAGCAGCTACTAACATAAAAAAGGCGCCACTGAGCAAACAAAAAGCAATCAATATATCAATCATCATTTAATTTTCCAGAGTCTCTATCCATTAATAAAGCGAACGCCGCTGTACCAATAAACGCCGTGATACCTACGACGACAGCTACATCCAAGAGAGCATGAGCTTCTGATCGAACGGCTTCTGAAGCCATCATGCCCACGACCAGCACAGACATGAGATCAAGCGCTACAACTCGATTGACCATTGTTGGCCCTATGACTAAACGCACAAATGAAATGGCAATAGCGAGTGCCAACATAATTTCCACTATTATAAAAATAATAGTCATGGTTTTATCTCTGGTATTCCGCATGCAGCACGAACTCGATTACCTAAATCATAATAAATTTGTTTGACTGCGGCTTCTTGATCTTCTGCATACATTAGATGTACATAAAGGTGTTGTCGATTGTTGCTTACCTCCAGGGCAAGACTGCCAGGTGTAAGAGATATTGCATTAGCAAGAATAGTAATGGCAACATCGTCTAAATCGCCAACAAGTATGCGAACAATTCTTGGGCGAGCATACACAGTAGGGGTAAGAATATCCCATGCTACCCGTATGCTGGAAACAACGAGTTCACAGAGCACAAACAAGATTAATCGACTCGTGGCTTTAAGGTTTTCCCAGTGTTTATCCATTCCATTAAAGGAATGACTGATGGTAAGCACTAGCATCCCCAAAAAAACACCCAAAATAAGATTAGCCAATGTTATAGAGCCTTGAAGAAAACACCAAGCAAGAGCAATAAGCCATATTGATCCAAAAGCAATCATTTTACCTCCTTAAAAACGGCTTCTATATAACCCGTCGTATTGATTAACTGTTCTCCAGCACGCAGACAAATATCAAATAATGACCCTCCCGCTAAACCTAAAAAAACAATGATGAACGCTAATAAAATGACTGGAATAAGACGTGTTGTCGTTTTATTTTTAGTCAGGTCTTTATTGATATCTGGATGGTCTTTCCAAAACACTTCATTCCAAATCTTAATCATAGAATAAAGGGTGAAAATACTGGTAAAAATAGCGGCTGCCATAACCCACCATAACTGAGATTCAACAATTGCCGAGATCATTGAAAATTTGGCAACAAAACCACTTAACGGCGGTAAACCTGCTAATGACAAAGCAGAAATCAGATAAATTATCCCAAGTTGTGGCCATGCTCGCCACAGTCCCCCTGTTTTTTGCAAATCTTCTGAACCCATTGCATTAGAAGCAATACCACCAATCAAAAATAAATTCCCTTTAGTAATAATATTATGTCCTATAAAAAACAAGGTAGAAGCGAGAGCCAAGGGCGTTTTTATGGCAATACCAATTATCATGTATCCTATCTGACTAATAATGTGAAAGGAGAGTATACGACGAATGTGCATTTGGCTGGCAGCACCAAAAACGCCAATCAACATAGTGGTGACGCCGAAGATAAGTAACAATTGTTGACCTAGTACTTCGCCGGGCATCATTAAGGTATGTAAGCGAATCATTGCATAAACGCCTACTTTAGTGAGTAATCCGGCAAATAGTGCAGAAACAGGCACAGAAGGCGTGTGATAACTGGCAGGAAGCCAAAAGAAAAAAGGAAACATGCCCGCTTTAATTGCAAAAGTAACGGTAAAAAGTAATCCAGCTAATCGCATAGGCCCTGCTTCATTATTAGCCATAGCTTGCTGAGAAATGAGTGAGATATGTGCCATATTTAAAGTACCTGCCTTAGCATATAAAAGTCCAAGGCCTGCGAGAAAAAAAGCAGATGAAAGTAAATTAATGACAACATACTTGACAGCGGCTTCCGTTTGTTCGGCTTTACCTTCTAATGTCAAAAGGGCAAAACTAGCCATTAACATAATTTCAAAACAAACATAAAGATTAAAGATATCACCTGTTAAAAAAGCACCACTGATACCCATTAAAAGAAAATGAACCAAGGGATGGAAAGCAGGTGAAAAATCTTTATGATGCCAACTTAGAAGCGAATATAGAATGACTGAAAAGCCGCTGATACCGACAAATAAAACCATCACTGCAGCAAGAATATCTGCAATTAAAGTAATGCCATAGGGTGCTTGCCATCCTCCCATTTGAAGTGAGAGGTGGCCGTGTTCAAGCACTTGTTCGGTAATGACAAATCCTACGATAAGATGTGAACATATTCCAATGAGGGATATCCATCGTTGAAGAGTGATATGCTCACGAACCAGTATAGTTAAGATAGCAGAAAGAAGAGGTATTAAAAGTGGAAGAATTAGGAGGCCGTTCATGACACTTTGTCCTTTGAGACGACAGGGGTATCATCAAGGCTATCTGTATGAGTTAACTGACTGATATCATCATGACCCAGTACTGCAACACAGCGATAAGCCAGAGCTAAGGAAAAACCGAAAAGAGCCAAACCTATCACAATAGCAGTAAGAATTAATGCTTGCGGAAGTGGATCAACGGCTGTTTCAGGAAGTATTTCTGCTCCCTTGGAAATAATGGGGAGGCTAGTACCTTGAAGACCTGCTGCCACAAAGATCAGTAAATTGCTGGCATGTCCGAGTAAGGATATACCCAATATTACTTGAAGCAAGCGTTTTTGCAATAACAAAAAAACAGCGGCGCTATAACAAACACCGATGACAATACTCATAATGATTTCCATTAGAGATTATCCTTTTTTTGGCTTGTTTTTTTGTGACTGACTGCAGACTCAATTTCTAAAACAAAAGAACTAATAACACCTAAGACCACTAAATAAACACCAAGATCGAATAGTAAAGGTGATCCTATTTTGAACATGGCATCTCCTAAAGGGATTTTTACCCAAACGGCAGTCAAAAAGGAGATGTCAAGATGAAA
>CAZDMC010000015.1:9478-14860 GCA_964506335.1 uncultured Methylomarinum sp.
TGCTAGAAGTAATCCTACTGTTATATAACTTAGAGGATGAAAATGGAGTAGTTTACGACCCGCATCAGCACCGTTAGCAATAGTAATAATGATAATTGCACTTGCCGCCAAAAGCCCACCTGAAAATCCACCGCCTGGTTCATCATGCCCTCTTAGCAGCAAAAAGCAAGAGACGATGCCTAAGTGAATGATTAACCAACGCAAGGTGATTTCCAGAATAGGCGAAGGCTTCACACAGATACCTTTTTAGTGTTTGTTTGTTTTACAGCGCCCATTAAGACAGCAACGCCAAGAGCAGCGATAGCAAGAACAGTGATCTCCCCCAAGGTATCTAAAGCTCTAAAATCCACTAGAATGACATTAACGACATTATTTCCATAACCTTCTTTAAGCGAATTTAATGCATACCAGTGGCTGATACGTTGCCCATAATTTGTACTAAATGCGACTAATGTTAGTACAGTCATTGTTATTCCTGTTAATACGGCAATAATTATTCTCCCTGTTTGCACACGCATTGATTGGGCTTTAAAATCAGGAAGATGCCGAAAAGTAACGACTAGCAATACAACAGATAAAACCTCCACTAGAAACTGAGTAAGTGCTAAATCTGGGGCTTGGGAAACAATAAAGAAAAGTGTCATTCCCATACCTACGGAGCCTAAACCAGCAATGGCCGGTAGACGTTTTCGGGCAAAAGCAGTAGCAAGGCTACCTGCCATGATTAAAAGCCCTGCAGATAATTCTGCAAGTGTCACTTTTTGTACGATAGAAGGGTTTATGGGGGCGTGTACGTGTAACCACGCATAAAATATTAAAGTACAAGTTGCTACAATGATAGTGCCTAAATATAAGGTCAGTGATCCGTTTTGGAGGCATCGAGTCAGTGATTTTGCAAAACTTATCATCATACCCCATATCGCATCATGAATAGCTACACCACTAGGTAAAGAAGGCGCTATTTTGTAAAAATAATGTCTTCGATAAAAGACAATGACACCCATAACTATCGCTAGTGCACTGAGCGCTAAATAAATAGTAAAACCGTGCCATAACGCAAGGTTTTCTGGGCTGACTCCAAGTGCTACTACGGCTGGGGCAACAACGTATTTCTCTAATGGAGATAGCCCTAATCCACCGGCTAATCCTAACAGACTAAGTGTCAACATAGGTATGATCATAGACCAGGGGGACTCATGCGCTTTTTCTGAGCATTGCTTGTTTTTACCAAAAGCGGGAACTATTACCACACAACAAGCAACCACAATAAAGGCCGCCACCAAAATTGTAATGATACCCACTAGCCATGGTGCATATGTCAACCCAGCTTCAAGCAGCATTTCTTTTGCAGCAAACCCTAATAATGGCGGAAGCCCAATCATCGATATGCCAGCAATACACCCCGTCAGTGTTGTATAAGGCATTTTTCTAGCAAGTGCTCCAAGAGAATTAATATCTCGACTTTGCACAGCGTGATCGATTGAACCAACAACCAAAAATAAAGAACCTTTATAACAAGCATGAGCTAAAAGAAACAAGACCATTGCATTGAGAGCATAAGGTGTTCCAATACCCAGCATACAAATCATTAAAGCGAGTGCTCCAATAGTAGAATAAGCCAGCAGTGCTTTTAAATCTGTTGCTTTAGGGATAGCTAAAACAGCGAGTATCATGGTTATTGCAGAAACAATGACAAGGGTTGGTGTCCATGCAGAATGCTCAGAAAGAATGGGGTGCATTCGAGCCAATAAAAAAACACCTGCTTTGACCATGGTTGCAGAATGCAGATATGCACTGATCGGTGTAGGGGCTGCCATAGCACCTGGCAGCCAAAATGAAAAAGGCCATTGTGCACTTTTAGTGAATGCAGCCAGACAAATAAGAATAAAGATAGCTGTTGCCCAAGGGTGGTTGTGCATGGCTGATATTTCAGATAAATTCCAGTTTCCTGAAGCAACGCCTAGCAATATTACAGCGCCTAAAAGTGCAAGTCCGCCTAAGGCTGTTACTAATAAAGCCGTTTTTGCTCCCGCTCTAGCATCTTCATTTTGGTGGTTAGTTCCTATCAGAATATAGCTGGAAATTGATGTTAATTCCCAACTGACAAAAAGAATCACAATATTATCTGCTAACACTACGCCTAACATGGAAGACATAAATAATAACAACCACCCCGTTATTGATCCAGTACGAGGATCATTTTCCAAATATCCAGAGGAATAGAAAAAAATACCGCTACCCACTCCAGTAATAATAAGTGCCATCAAGAGACCGAAAGAATCGGCACGGAAAGTTAGATTTAATCCTAGTTGAGGAATCCACTCAATATGTAAAGTTTGAGGCAATCCAATAGATGCAGAATCTAGCAAAGAGATTAGCAGCCCTAACACCACAAGTATAAAAATACTGACTAATTTTGGCCAATTATTCCCTATTAAACGAAAGCCAAAAGGGGATGCAATCGAGAGTAATAAGGGAATAATAAAGAGTAAAGCGATTGACATAATAGGTATTTAGACGAGTGAAATATATGATTTTCAGCGCTAAACCAAATATTCAGAAATAAGGAGATAACAACTATCGGTCTATAAAAAATTTAATGTTAGGGTGAGTAAGAGTCACAGGCTAGCATAAAAAAATAAATTTGCACCCGATTTTTAAAATAATTATCGCCACCATTTTAATTTTGTGAATTGACAGGTTATTGAAAGTTTGAGTGTTTAGTATGTATTGAAACAATGAGTTTAAGGTGTAATAAACCCATATAAATTTTCAATATAGGTGCTGAAAATTTATCTCTGACAGAGATTTAAGTAAAATGGACATACTATTCAAATTAATTATCAGTCAGGTAGCAAACGGGTGGTTAATGACCATTGTATGAATTAAAACAGTTTCATTTTCATTCACCCAGTGAAAATCATGTTCGCGGAATATCCTATGCTATGGAAGTATATCAGAAGGTGTGCCTTGGCTGGTGATGAAACAAGCTATTCCAGTTTCCAAAGAACAAATTATGCGGTACAACAGTATCTTGCATCAAGCTGCTAATCGTCCTATTCAACCGATAAACCTAGATAAATCAGTTGAACGCTGACACTGTGCGTAAATTATTGAATCATTAGTATAACTTAGTTTAATACCACTCACCCGCTGGGTGAGTGGTATTCGCTTCACGGTTTTGTGAATAAATCTGGACGAAAAATCCTGCAGAATAGCTCTCAATAAGGACTATGGCCATTATCTTCGAGCTATTCTTTGTCTTTTTCGCCCAGATTTTCCACAAAATCCGTGCTCAACTGATTTATCTAGGATAAATGCAAGGCCGATACTGGAATAGAAATGTTCAGTATATTGGTTGATTTATATTTTTAAAAATTTTTTACAGGATAATAATGACTATTTTAAATTATTTGAGCAGTGACTTTGTTTTAAAAAAAGCTAGAAAACTGGCGGCGGAAGCCCATTTAGCTGACGGTGAAAAAGCTGATCAATTGTTTCAAGAAGCATATAAAAATTTTGCTTCCTATTCCACTTATCGTGCCCTGTACCCAGATTGTTTACACAGTTGGGGATTGGCTTTAGTGAATCAGGCAGGCAAAAAAACGGGAGATAATGCTCTAAAAATTCTTGATGAAGCTATTGTTAAATTTAATCTTTGTGATGCGGTTAAACCTGATCACTTAGGTGCATTCTTAGATGGTGGTGTAGCACTTATGACGGTTGCAAAAATCAAATGTTTAAGTGCGGATGATGAGTGGTATGTAAAAGCAAAAAAATCCTTTGTAAGTGCCGAAGAAATACAACAAGGCTCAGCTTCATATAACCTTGCGTGTCTTTATGCTATGCAAAGCAATACCGATGCTTGCTTAGATGCTTTAGAAAAAGCAAGAGATTGTGGGATAATTCCAGATGAACAAGATATTTTAACTGATACTGACCTGGATAATGTTAAACAGCTCTCTTGGTTTGATGAATTTATTAGCTCTTTATCCCTTCCCGCTCTCCCTGAAGAAATGTACAAGGATCCGTATAAATAATGGGTGTTGCTGTTTTGTCTTTTCTTGTGATTAGCCGTTTTTTGTACAGGGTGGATTTGACTCATCAGTGTTCCCCTATTAACAGCCCCTTGGCACTAACCACTCTATAAGAGAAGTCATAATCCTAGTAAAAACAGGCGTCTGATTAATCAATCGGGCTGACCAACAAAAAGCTATTTTCATAGCGTGAATTTAACAGCCTTTCTAATAGCATGGCCGGGCTTGTCCAGCAAACGGTTAGATTGTGGCTCGCTTCGCGATCACGATCTAACCTTGTTCGTTAGCAATATTTAGAATTTTCCAGTTAAAACGATCACTTTATTTTTGATAGAAGATCAGGATTAACAACGAGGTTTCTTACACCATGCGCATGATCTTCGTTAAAGGTATTAGCTTTACACCATTCCCCCACGGTTTCTACATTAACTTTTAAAACTTTAGGGCGAACGCTCCATGTTACCTGGAAAGGTGAGCCTTGTTTATTATACCCAGGGCCCGTTGTTGAACCAGCGTACTTAATAGGTGTTCCGGTATTATCAGGAATGTTCAACGCTTGATGAAACCCGTTTTTAACACCATGCTTGGTCAACTCCCCAAAGTCTTTAGCATTTTCGTCTTTTACCAATACGTATACCTGTGTTTCTACACGTAACTGAGGGTTTTTGATCGAGTCATTTAGACACGCCCCTAGAGTTGCTCCCGGCTTGACCAGTGCTGTAGAGTGAACGTAATGAACTTCAATCGTGTCGCCCGAATTAAGGCTACCATATTTACTTGGACATATTTCCTGCTGAACAGGTTTTAGCTCATCGGCACTAAGGTTACCAGAAAACTGGTAACCACTCTGATACCCATGACCGTCACCATTGCCAATATACTTGGTAAATTCTCCACCACGATGTTCTGCATTTTTGTGGAAATGTATATTACAGAGATTCATTTTAGAAAAATCAGGGGCCGTACTAAAAGTGATGATGTTATTCCCTGCAATTGAATCTATATCTCGCGGTGATTGTGGCCCAAACCCTTTGTTTAAAGTGTTTTTTGCAAGTAAGCCACGTTGTTCGGCAATAACTTGGTTAGGAACCTCGGCATGAATATTAAATGATTTATGATGCCCAGTATTCGCACAACCTGATAGCAAAGTTATTCCTGTAAGTAAAGTAAGAGTTCTCATTTTTTATAGATCCTTGTATGGTGGTCAAATTTCAGTTTATCTCATTTGCTAACGCCAGCTTCACCGGCTGCCATAAGTGGCAATCCGTGTAAAAGTGTTAGCTGCTCATCGTGTGAATAATTGCATTTTAAGTGTAATCTTCAGTGCCAGTGGGTAGCAATATAC
>CAZDMC010000016.1:0-14775 GCA_964506335.1 uncultured Methylomarinum sp.
TGCGGAATAAAGGTTAAGTTATGACTTTGCAAATACCTGCAATTAATGATCAAGATTCAGCCGGAACTATTGAAGTTTCAGAGCAGGTTTTTGGTCAGGATTTTAATGAAACTTTAGTTCATCAATTGGTTGTAAGACATCTTGCGGGTGCCCGTGCTGGTACAGTCTCTCAAAAAAATAGAGCAGCAGTCAGTGGTGGTGGGGCAAAACCCTGGAGACAAAAAGGAACGGGTCGAGCCAGGGCAGGGACTTTAAGTAGTCCAATCTGGCGTAGTGGTGGTGTAACATTTGCTGCTCAACCTCGGTCTTATGCGCAAAAAATCAACAAGAAAATGTATAAAGTGGGAATCCGCTCAATATTGTCTGAATTATTGCGCCAAGACAGAATATTGGCAAGCAACGAGATTATTCCTGATTCTCCAAAAACTAAGAATTTGGTTGCTAAATTAGCAACCGTTGAGGGTAAGCGGGTGCTGATAGTCACTGATGAGTTGACTGATGAGTTGATACTGGCATCAAGAAACATACCTTATCTCGAGATTGCAAGTGTTAGCGGTATAAATCCTGTGGCACTGGTGAATGCGGATAAAATCATTGCAACATCTTCAGCAATCAAACAAATTGAGGAGCGTTTGGCATGAGTTCAGAGCAAAATAAATTAAGCAATGTACTGTTGGCTCCGATCGTATCTGAAAAGAGTACTATCGCTGCAGAAGAGAACAATCGCTTTGTATTTAAAGTACAAAAAGTAGCGACTAAACTAGAAATAAAGAAAGCAGTAGAACTTATGTTTGAAGTTGAAGTTGACACGGTTCAAGTTTTAAATGTTAAAGGTAAGGTTAAGCGCCTTGGTCGCTCGCTAGGCAAACGCTCTGATTGGAAAAAAGCCTATGTTAAGCTCAAATCGGGTCATGATATTGATTTTGCTTCAGCATAATCATATAGAAATTTAAAATATAACGGTAGAAAGCAAATGGCTATTCTAAAATCTAAACCGACCTCTCCAGGTTCACGTTTTGTTGTACGTGTAAAGCATAATGACTTACATAAAGGTAAGCCATTTGCACCTTTGCTAGAGAAAAAAAGCAAAACGGGCGGTAGAAATAATAACGGAAGAATAACAACACGTCATATCGGTGGTGGGCATAAGCAACATTATCGAGTTATTGACTTTAAGAGAACAAAAGTTGATATTCCTGCGCTGGTAGAAAGGCTGGAATATGACCCAAACAGAACGGCAAATATTGCTTTGTTATTGTTTAGAGATGGTGAAAGGAAATATATTATTGCACCATCAGGAATAGAAGTTGGGCAAGAAATACTTTCTGCAGAAACAACACCGGTTAAAGCGGGTAACTGCATGCCTCTTCGCAATATTCCATTAGGCACAACAATACATTGTGTGGAAATGAAACCTGGCAAGGGGGCTCAAATAGCGCGTAGCGCAGGAACTTCAGCGCAATTAGTTGCAAAAGACGGGGCGCACGTAACATTACGTCTGCGTTCTGGAGAAATGCGCAAGATTTTATCGGATTGTAAAGCGGTTATTGGAGAGGTTTCTAATCCCGAGCATAATCTGATTTCGTTAGGTAAGGCTGGAGCAGCAAGGCATAGAGGTATTAGACCGACAGTGCGTGGTGTTGCTATGAATCCAGTTGATCATCCACATGGTGGTGGTGAAGGTCGTACTTCTGGTGGCAGACACCCAGTTTCACCTTGGGGAACACCTGCTAAAGGGTATAAGACTAGAAAAAACAAACGTACTGATAAAATGATTGTCAGACGCCGTAATAAAAAATAAGGGGTATAAGAGTGCCACGTTCAATTAAAAAAGGTCCTTTTATTGATCATCATCTGCTTAAAAAAGTTGAAGCAGCGGTTGCCAGTAATAGTAGGAAACCGATTAAAACCTGGTCAAGAAGATCTATGATTAGTCCTGATATGCTGGGCTTGACTATTGCTGTACATAATGGTCGTCAGCACGTTCCAGTATTGATATCAGAAAATATGGTAGGTCATAAGTTAGGTGAATTTTCACCAACCAGAACTTATAGAGGTCATATAGTCGACAAGAAATCTAAAAGGTAATCAGTAATGGAAATTTCAGCTAAATTGAGTAAAGCCCCCCTGTCTGCGCAAAAGGCTAGGCTGGTAGGTGATCAAATACGTGGATTACCTGTTGAAAAAGCATTGAATATATTGAGATTCAGCACTAAAAAAGCAGCGGCAATCATAATCAAGATTTTAGAGTCAGCGATTGCAAACGCAGAGCATAATGAAAGCGCAGATATTGATGAATTATTTGTTTCGACTGTTTTTGTCAATGAAGGTTCAACGTTAAAAAGGGTTCGTGCGAGAGCAAAAGGACGTGCAAACCATATCCTTAAAAGAACATGTCACATTACAGTTAAAGTCTCAGAATACGAGTAGAGGTTAAAATGGGTCAAAAGGTACATCCAACCGGTATACGTCTTGGTATCGTAAAAGATTGGACTTCAAGATGGTATGCGAATAGCCAGAACTATCCTGTTTACTTGCTTCAAGATTTAAAAGTTCGTGAATATATTAGGGAAAAATTAGCGCACGCATCGGTGAGCCGAATTCAGATTAATAGACCGGCAAATAATGCACAGATCATAGTACATACTGCGCGTCCTGGCATTGTTATTGGAAAAAAAGGCGAAGACATTGATAAATTGAAGCTAGAAGTTTCAAAAATAATGAATGTGCCAGTCAAGATTAATGTTGAGGAAATTAGAAAACCTGAACTGGATGCTACTTTAGTGGCCGCAGGTATCGCTCAGCAATTAGAAAAAAGAATCATGTATCGTCGGGCCATGAAACGAGCAGTCACAAACACTATGCGCTTGGGTGCAGAAGGTGTGAAAATAAATGTTGCTGGCCGTTTGAACGGAGCAGAAATTGCTCGTGCGGAGTGGTATCGTGAAGGTCGCGTGCCTTTGCATACTCTGCGTGCTGATATTGATTACGGCACAGCAGAAGCCAATACTACTTATGGAATCATAGGCATCAAAGTCTGGATTTTTAAAGGTGAGGTATTTGATATGGATGCGCATACAGCGGCATCTGAAAAAACTAAATCTAAATCTAAAACTAGAAAATAGTTGAAGGGAAAAGAAAATGCTTCAACCTAAAAGAACAAAATTTCGTAAGCAGCATAAAGGCAGAAACAATGGTGTTGCTGTCCGTGGTTCATCGGTTAGTTTCGGAGAATACGGGTTAAAATCGCTAAGTCGCGGTAGATTAACAGCTCGCCAAATTGAAGCTGCACGTAGAACCATTACGCGACACGTTAAAAGAACCGGGAAAATGTGGATAAGAGTATTTCCAGATAAACCGGTTACCAAAAAACCTTTGGAAGTTCGAATGGGTAAAGGTAAAGGCAGCGTTGAATTCTGGGTGGCTCAGATAAAACCAGGAACCATGTTATATGAAATTCAGGGGGTTTCTGAGGAGTTGGCTCGTCAAGCATTTACCTTGGCAGCAGCTAAATTGCCGGTTAAAACAACTTTTGTAGCACGGACATTAATGTGATGAATGCAAATGAACTACGTCAAAAATCAGTAGAAGAATTGAATACCTTGTTGCTTGAAAAGTCACGGGAACAATTCAATTTGAGGATGCAAAAAGGCACAGGGCAATTAGCCAAGCCTGATCAGGTGAAAAAGGTAAGGCGTGATATTGCCCGTATTCATACCATAATACATGAAATAGCGAGTGCATAAGCATGACTGAAAATAATGAAAAATTACGCATAGTAACTGGAAAAGTTGTCAGTGATAAAATGGATAAATCCATTACTGTTAAAGTTGAACGTTTGGTAAAACATCCAATTTATGGGAAATATATCAAGCGATCAACGAAATATATGGCGCATGATGAGAGCAATCAGGCAAAGCAAGGTGATATGGTTTCAATTACATCTTGTAAACCCATATCTAAAAACAAAACATTTAAACTGGTTTCTGTTTTAGGTCGCTCAGAATAAAGGCAATTAATTAATTTATATTTTTGGAATTTAACAATGATTCAGATGCAAACTAGCCTTGATATCGCTGATAATAGCGGAGCAAAAAGGGTCATGTGTATCAAAGTATTGGGTGGCTCGCATAGGCGATACGCCGGTATCGGTGATATTATAAAAGTCAGTATTAAAGATGCAATACCTCGCGGCAAAGTTAAAAAAGGTGAGGTATATAATGCGCTTGTTGTACGTACACGCAAAGGTGTCCGTAGAGCAGATGGTTCTGTCATTCGTTTTGACAGTAACTCCGCCGTCATTTTAAATGCCAATTTACAACCCATAGGGACTCGTATTTTTGGACCTGTAACACGTGAATTAAGGGGTGAAAAATATATGAAAATAATTTCATTAGCTCCTGAAGTATTATAGGAGTGTACAGATGCAAAAATTAAAACAAGGTGATGAAGTTATCGTGCTAACCGGAAAAGACAAAGGCAAGCAAGGTAAAGTTCTCAAAAAAATAGGTAATAGATTATTGGTTGAAGGAATTAACCGTGCTAAAAAGCATCAAAAAGGCAATCCGAATGCTGGAATTCAAGGCGGTATCGTAGATAAAGATATGCCTATAGATATTTCAAATGTTGGCTTATATAATCCGGAAACAAAAAAAGCAGATCGTGTCGGCTTTAAGTTTTTAGATGATGGTAAAAAAGTCAGATATTTTAAATCGACTAATGAAGTCGTGGATGCATAGGGAATAGATGATCATGGCTAGACTAGAAACAGAATATAAAGAAAAAATAGTCCCTGCTCTAAAGGAGCAGTTTGGCTACAAGTCAGTAATGGAAGTTCCAAAACTGACCAAAATCACACTTAATATGGGTGTGAGTGCTGCTGTTGCTGACAAAAAAGTGATGCAAGCGGCTGTTTCTGACATGCAAAAAATTGCCGGTCAGAAACCGATAGTAACTCTGTCAAGAAAATCAATTGCTGGTTTTAAAATTCGTGATGATATGGCTATAGGCTGTAAAGTTACTCTGCGGAATGACAAGATGTACGAATTTTTAGATCGCTTGGTTAGTATTGCAATTCCTCGAATTCGAGATTTTAGAGGAATGAGTCCTAAAAGCTTTGATGGTCGTGGAAATTATTCAATGGGTGTGACTGAACAAATCATCTTTCCGGAGATTGATTATGACAAAATAGACACCATTCGCGGTATGGATATTTCTATAACAACAACTGCTGAAACCAATGAAGAAGGTTTGGCATTGTTGAAGCTTTTCAATTTTCCATTCAAGAACTAAAGGGCGTAACAATGGCTAAAAAATCTATGATTGCGCGAGAAAATAAACGCAAAAGGTTAGTCGAACAGTATGAAGTTAAAAGAAGGGCTTTAAAAGAAATTATTAGAGCCCCCAAGACTTCTGTAGAAGATCAGGAAGCAGCTCAATTAAAACTGCAAAAACTACCACGGGACTCTAGTCCATCAAGAGGCAGAAATCGTTGTCAAATTACGGGGCGACCTCATGGGGTTTATCGTAAATTTGGACTTGGCCGAAATAAGCTAAGAGAAGCGACCATGCGTGGCGATGTTCCTGGTTTGTCAAAAGCAAGCTGGTAACAGGTTTTTGGAGATTATAAAATGAGTATGAGTGATCCAATTGCAGATATGTTGACCCGGATTCGTAATGGTCAATCTGCAGGAAAGAAAAGTGTTAAATTACCTTCATCTAAATTGAAAATTGCAATTGCAAATGTATTAAAAAATGAAGGCTATATAAATGATTTTAAAACTGAAACTAGCGGTAGTCATTCAGAAATGACTATTGAATTAAAATATTATCAGGGTGTACCTGTAATCGAAAAAGTCAAAAGAGTCAGTAGACCTGGACTTAGGATTTACAAATCCAAAGACGAGCTTCCAAAAGTTCTCGCTGGGTTGGGTATCGCTATAGTTTCAACTTCTAATGGTGTAATGACAGATCGTGCAGCACGTGCAATTGGGCACGGCGGCGAAGTTATTTGCACTGTTTGTTAAGGAGTTACTGAGCATGTCAAGAGTAGCAAAACAAGCGGTAGATATACCCGCAGGTGTCGATGTCAAAATTAACGGAAGCAGTGTTACCGTTAAAGGCAGTGGTGGTCAGTTATCCTATAATATCCATGCAGATATTAATGTGGAAATTAATGGTAATATCATCAATGTACAGTGGGATGATACTGTAAAAAAAGCAAATGCTCAGGCTGGTACAGCAAGAGCATCAATTCATAATATGATCATTGGCGTTTCTAAAGGTTTTGAAAAGAAACTAACACTAATCGGTGTGGGTTATAGAGCCCAGGTAAAAGGTGGTTTACTTACATTGTCTCTAGGATTTTCTAACCCAATTGAATATCAAGTGCCTGAAGGAATCACTGTTGAGGCGACTAGCCAGACAGAATTAATTGTTAAAGGCAGTGATAAGCAACAAGTGGGTCAGGTAGCATCTGAAATTAGAGCCTTTCGCCCACCAGAGCCCTATAAAGGCAAAGGTGTCCGATATACTGATGAGTATGTCGCAAGAAAAGCAGCCAAGAAAAAGTAGGTTAGGATAATGGATAAGAAGGCATCTCGATTAAAAAGAGCCCTAAGACAACGCTGTAAAATTAAGCAATTAGGTGCAAATAGATTAACTGTCCACAAAACTTCACAGCATATTTATGCACAAGTGATGAGTAATGATGGTAACACAACTGTTGCAAGTGCTTCTACATTGGAAGCTGATATTAAATCATCGTTAAAAGGTACAGGTAATGCAGACGCTGCAACGGCAGTAGGAAGTGCGATTGCAAAAAGAGCATTAGAAGCCGGCATAAGTCAGGTTGCTTTTGATCGTTCTGGTTTTAAATATCACGGTCGTGTAAAAGCATTAGCTGATGCTGCACGTGAAGCTGGTTTGAAGTTCTAGGAGTAAAAAATGGCTACATCAGGACCTCAAGGTCAAGCAAGTGCAGATGGTTTGCAAGAAAAGTTAGTTTCGGTTCGGCGTGTTGCTAAAGTAGTAAAAGGTGGGCGAGTCTTTGGCTTTGCCGCTTTAACTGTGGTCGGTGACGGTCAAGGTCGAGTGGGTTATGGGGTCAGTAAAGCAAGAGAAGTACCCATTGCTATTCAAAAATCCCTTGAACAAGCTAGAAAGAACATGCGTAAAGTTGAGCTAAATGATGGCACTTTACAATATACAGTAACCGGAGAAATAGGCGCTGCAAAAGTATATATGCAGCCTGCTTCGGAGGGTACTGGGGTTATTGCCGGTGGTGCCATGCGAGCAGTCTTTGAGGTTGTTGGTGTTAATAATGTGTTAGCAAAATGTATAGGGACTAATAATCCTATTAATGTTGTTAGAGCAACCATTAAAGGTTTGACTGAAATGAAAAATGCAAAGCAGATTGCGGCTAAGCGCGGTTTGTCTGTTGAGCAAATTACAGGGTAAATCATGGCTGAAAAAAAACTAAGTGTTACGATGACTAAAAGTAAGATTGGGCGATTGAAAAGTCACCAGGGATGCTTGAAAGGTCTGGGTTTGCGTAAGATACGTCAAACTGTTGAGGTTATTGACACGCCAGAAAATAGAGGCATGATCAATAAAATTTCTTACATGGTGACGGTTAAGGAAGTTTAATGTATTTGAATACTATACAGTCAAGCTACGGATCGCGTAAAAAGGCAAAAAGAGTTGGACGAGGAATTGGTTCAACCTTAGGTAAAACTTGTGGTAGAGGTCATAAAGGCCAAAAATCACGAAGTGGCGGCTTTCATAAAGTTGGATTTGAAGGTGGTCAAATGCCTTTGCAACGCAGGCTACCAAAATTAGGATTTTCATCGCGTGTAAAAAAATATTCAGCAGAAGTTACTTTATATGAAGTAAGTTCCCTGGATACAGAGATAGTTGATATAACTGCTTTGATAGCATCAAACTTGGTGCCAGCATTTGTCAAAAAAGTAAAAATCATAAAATCGGGTGAAATCAGCAAATCAATTACCGTTAAAGGTTTGAATGTGACTGCTGGAGCAAAAGTATCCATTGAAGCTGCTGGCGGCAAAGTAGAGGCGTAAGTGAGTACTTCAAGAACTGATATGGCAAGTAAAAAGGACTCTTATTCAGAGTTAAGATCCAGGCTGTTTTTTGTACTGGGCGCTTTCTTTGTTTATAGAGTGGGGGCTCATATTCCTGTTCCAGGGATTGACCCGAAAGCACTGGCTGCAATGTTTGAACAACAAAGCGGAACCATTCTGGATATGTTTAACATGTTTTCAGGTGGGGCTTTAATGCGGTTAAGCTTGTTTGCTCTTGGAATAATGCCCTATATCTCGGCCTCTATTATCATGCAGCTGACCACGGTAGTTATTCCTGCCATGGAGCAAATGAAAAAGGAAGGCGAATCAGGGCGTAGAAAGATTTCACAATATACACGATATGGTACTGTAGTTTTAGCTACATTCCAGGCTATTGGGATATCAATGGCCTTGCAAAATCAGACGGCGGGTGGACTAGGTGTAGTGATCAATCCAGGCATGAGTTTTATCGTTATTACTGCGATAACGCTGGTTACAGGCACTATATTCTTGATGTGGTTAGGTGAGCAGGTTACTGAACGTGGAATTGGTAATGGAATATCACTTATTATTTTTGCAGGTATTGTATCGGGTCTTCCCTCTGCAATTGGTGGTACCTTGGAATTGGTTAATACTGGTGAGATGAATGGTGCATTTGTGGTGTTGTTGTTCTTGGTGGCTATTGCAGTAACAGCATTGGTTGTTTTTGTAGAAAGAGGACAGCGAAGAGTTATTATTAATTATCCTAAACGCCAGCAAGGCCGAAAAATGATGGCAGGGCAAAGTAGCTTTTTGCCATTAAAGTTAAATATGGCAGGTGTTATACCGCCTATTTTTGCATCAAGTATTATTTTGTTTCCATCCACAATCGCAGGATGGTTTAGCGGCAATGAAGGCTTTGGCTGGTTACAGGATGTATCGACTATGTTGTCTCCTGGGCAGCCAGTTTATGTGATGTTTTATGCAACGGCGATAATATTTTTCTGTTTCTTTTACACTGCGCTGGTCTTTAATTCAAAAGACACGGCAGATAATCTTAAAAGATCAGGTGCTTTTTTGCCAGGCATTAGGCCGGGTGTTCAAACATCAGCTTATATTGATAAGGTAATGACTCGGCTCACTTTAGTCGGTGCATTCTATATTACTTTGGTCTGTTTATTACCGGAATTTTTAATAGTGTACTGGAATGTGCCTTTCTATTTTGGTGGTACATCTTTGTTAATCATAGTGGTTGTAGTCATGGATTTTATATCTCAGCTTCAAACTCACATGATGTCTCAACAATATGATGGTCTTATGAAAAAGGCCAATCTAAAAAAATAACTTAAAAAAAGAGGTACGACGTGAAAGTTCGCGCATCTGTAAAGAAAATTTGTAGGAATTGCAAAGTTGTAAAAAGAAAAGGCGTGCTCCGTGTTATTTGTAAAGACGGGCGTCATAAACAACGTCAGGGATAATATTTTGTTGCGTAGAGTTGGCTATAATGCTATAATCTCGCGCTTAACTTTGGAATACTGTGGTAGGAGTAATTAGATGGCACGTATTGCCGGAATTAATGTAGCAGACCATAAGCACGCAGAAATTGCGTTAACAGCAGTTTATGGTATAGGTCGTCAAACGGCTAAAGAAATTTGTCAGCAAGTTAAAATAGATCCGTCGGTCAAAATTAAAGAGCTTTCAGAAGATCAGTTGGAGTCTATTCGGAAAGTTATTTCGGCAATGATTGTTGAAGGTGATCTTCGGCGAGAAGTATCGATGAATATTAAAAGACTGATGGACTTAGGCTGTTATCGTGGAATAAGGCATCGAAGAGGCCTGCCTTTAAGAGGTCAGCGCACAAGAACTAATGCGCGCACACGTAAAGGACCTCGTAAACCAATAAGAAAATAAGATACATCTCTTAAAGACTGAAAAAATATGGCAACTCAGAAACGCGTAAAGAAACGCATTAAAAAAGAAATTGCAGATGGTATAGCCCATGTACATGCTTCTTTTAACAATACCATTGTAACTATCACCGATCGTAAAGGTAATGCGCTTTCATGGGCAACTGCCGGTGGATCAGGGTTTAGAGGTTCGCGTAAAAGCACGCCTTTCGCTGCACAGGTGGCCGCTGAAAAGGCAGGGAATATTGCGTTGGAATACGGTATGAAAAATCTGGACGTAATGATTAAAGGACCAGGGCCTGGGCGTGAGTCTGCAGTGAGATCATTGAATAACTTAGGTTTTAAGATTACTAATATAGTTGATGTTACGCCAATTCCTCATAATGGTTGTCGCCCCCCTAAAAAACGTCGCGTTTAAAAATACTGGAGTAGTTAAATGGCAAGATATCTTGGCCCAACATGTAAATTAAGCCGAAGAGAAGGGACGGATCTTTTCTTAAAAAGCAGAGGGAAGTCGCTAGAAGGTAAGTGCAAACTTGAGCAAAGACCGGGTCAGCATGGTACTGCCCGGACAAGAAACTCTGACTATGCTCTGCAGTTACGTGCAAAACAAAGAATTCGTAGAATCTATGGTGTTTTGGAAAAGCAATTTAGAAATTACTATAAATCTGCAGATCTTAAAAAAGGCGCTACTGGTGCAAATTTATTAAATCTTTTAGAGTCGCGGCTTGATAATGTAGTATATAGAATGGGTTATGCTTCTACAAGAGCAGAAGCGAGACAATTGGTTTCTCATAAGGCCATTGTAGTTAATGAGAAAATAACCAATATACCTTCATTTCAGGTGAATGTTGGTGACGAAATTAAAATCAGGGAAAAGTCTAAAAAACAACAAAGAATTATTGATTCTTTAACCGTGATGGAACAATATGGTTTTCCTGTCTGGGTTGAAGTCAATCAGAAGGACATGAGCGGTACATTTAAGTCTCTTCCTGAGCGTGCTGATTTAGGTGCTGATATGAATGAGCAGTTAGTCGTAGAGCTATATTCAAAATAATTCTTAAGAGAAATAAAATGCAGAATTCTATTGCTGGTTTGCTAAAACCACAGCTGGTTGAGGTTGTCAGTCATAATATTAATCATTCAAGAATTGTGATTGAACCGTTGGAACGGGGATATGGACATTCTTTAGGTAATGCTTTAAGGCGGGTAATGCTGTCCTCTATACCTGGTTGTGCTGTTACTGAAGTTGAAATCGAAGGGGTTCAGCATGAATACACCACAATTGAAGGTGTTCATGAAGATGTGATTGATATATTGCTGAACCTGAAACAACTTGCCATTATTTTACACGGTAAGGATGAGGTTGAGCTAACACTTTCCAAAAGTGGTGAAGGTGTTGTAACAGCGGCTGATATTTCATTGACACATGAGGTCGAAATAATCAACCCTGATGTTGTTATTGCGCATTTGACAGAAGCTGGAAGCTTAAATATTAAGCTGAAAATCGAGAGAAATCGAGGATATGTTCCTGCAACTGTCAGAAAAGAAAATAATCCGAATTCTGCAGTAGGTGTTTTGTTGCTGGATGCAGCATTTAGTCCAATCAATAGAGTGGCGTATAGTGTTGAAAGTACTCGGGTTGAACAGCGCACCAATTTAGATAAATTAATTATTGAGCTGGAAACTAATGGAACTGTTGACCCAGAGGAAACTGTAAAATTAGCCGCTACCATATTGCATGATCAGCTTTCTGTATTTGTAGATTTTGAAAAAGTACAAGAGAAAATAGAAGAAGAAGCGGTTCCTGATGAGCCTGAGTTTGATCCTATCTTATTAAGACCCGTTGATGATTTGGAATTGACGGTTCGTTCTGCGAATTGTCTGAAAGCTGAAAATATTTTCTATATAGGTGATTTAATTCAGAGAACGGAAGTTGAGCTGTTGAAAACGCCTAATCTTGGTAAAAAATCATTAACTGAGATAAAAGATATATTGGCTTTAAAGGGCTTGTCTTTAGGTATGCGATTAGAAAACTGGCCGCCTGAAAACTTGATTGACCAAAGTCAAGCCGAACACTAATACAAGGTTTAATTAAATGAGACATCGTAAGACAGGTAGACAGCTTAATCGTAATAGCAGTCATAGAAAAGCAATGTTTAGCAATATGGCTACATCATTATTTAGGCATGAGTTAATTAAAACGACTTTGCCAAAAGCAAAAGAGTTGCGTAGTTTTGCGGAGCCACTCATTACTTTATCAAAAGTTGATTCAGTAGCAAAAAGACGATTGGCTTTTGCAAAGTTAAGAGATCGGGAAGTGGTTACTAAGTTATTTAATGAGTTAGGGCCTAGATACCAGGAGCGTCCGGGTGGATATTTACGAATCATGAAATGTGGCTTTAGAGCTGGAGATGCTGCTCCGATGGCCTATGTGGAATTAGTTGATAGGCCTGAACCTATAGAGCTTGATGAAGAGTAAGTTCAAAACAATGTAACTCACATAAAAAAACCGGCTTTAGTCGGTTTTTTTATGTTTTATAGATTATAAAAAAGCTGGAAAGTGGTGTTTTTACAGGGTATTATTTTGCTTCACTTGTCGGCTTAATTGCTAGAAAAATATATTACCGTTCTAATAAAGCTATCTTATCGGTTTTTCCATTCCAGTCATCTGCATCTTCAAGGGCATCTTTTACTTCCGTTATTGTGGGCCAGGAGCTAGCTAATTCAGCATTTAAAGAAATAAAGTGATCCTGGTTCTCTGGAAGCTCATCTTCTGAAAAAATGGCATTTGCGGGACATTCTGGCTCGCATAGAGTGCAGTCAATACATTCGTCGGGGTCGATTACCAGAAAGTTTGGGCCTTCATGGAAGCAGTCTACTGGACATACATCAACGCAGTCAGTAAATTTACATTTAATACAGTTTTCTGTGACGACAAAGGTCATAGTGTTTTCCGAATTATATAAGTTTTAATAAAATGTGTTCAAAGCGATAACTTTTTGTAAGTATATCTCGAATGAACGGGTGTAAAATAAATCATATATTAGCAGAAAGTAAGCTTGGAATATAAGAAAAATTAGTGTATTTGATACTAAGTGTGGCGTTTACTGATTTTTCTAGGTTCAAGGTCTGGACATCAAGAAAGGCTGGAAATGCCAGTTTTTCATATGAGCAAGACTGGTCTGTAGTAAAGCAATGCAGGAGCAATTGCCGAGGAGCAAAAACCGGCCTGTTTCAGAAGCCTGATAAACCAACAACCTACACCCCTGACAGAATCATGGTGAATAGTTACCATTTTTCTTTCCATAGTTTATAAGGGTTTTTACATAAACTATTGTTATAGTAGCGTAAGTCAAGAGTAACATCAGTGCCTATCCAGTCAGGAATATGGAAGGATTCATTGATTTCTGATAATTCAATTTCAGCAATAATGAGGCCATCATTTTCGCCACTAAAAACATCAATTTCCCAGGTGTGTTGTAAAATAGGTACAAAATGGCGTGTTTTTTCAATGAGTGGTTTTTCACAAAGTGTATTTATAATTTCAAGGCCTTCGTTTATCGGGATTTCATATTCATATTCTTGTCGACTCGCACCTATTGTGGCACTTTTAATATTTAACCAGGCTTTGTCGTTGGAGATACGGATTCGTACTGATCTTTTTTTGTCACTAATGAGATAACCCTGCTTGTAATTGCTGGAATGGCTGGCTAGTGCTTTCCAGTCGTCATTTTGGAGCAAAAATTTGTGTTCTATTTCTAAGGGCATAATTGATTTTAAGAGTTTGTTGAGGTGAAAATATAAGTGTATTCAATTTAGCTTTATTTTATTATTGAGCAATGATGATGTAGAATTACCAGTCAAATTACTAGTACTCCATCAATGTTGTATTGACGGATATAGGGGGTCGAGAAATGGTTGACTGCTAGGCGTACGAGTGAAAGACTAGCAAGCTAATCTGAACGAGTGCAACAACGCAGATGACCTTTTATCGGCTTTTGATATCCGTCAATATAATGTTGATGGAGTACTAGGTATTTAACAGTGTAATTTGATCTAATCAACTTTAAAATAATGGAGTAAATAATGGCTATAGAACTACCTGCTTTACCTTATGAGAGAGATGCATTAACCCCGCATATTTCAGAAGAAACACTAGATTTTCATTATGGTAAGCATCATCAGACGTATGCGACTAATCTTAATAATTTAATTGCCGGTACGTCTTTTGAAGATGCATCGCTTGAGTCTATTGTAGCGCGTTCTGAAGGGGGTATGTTTAACAACGCAGCTCAAATATGGAATCATACTTTTTATTGGAATAGTCTGTCGCCGAATGGAGGTGGTGCGCCATCAGCTGCATTGGCCGAAGCAATTAATACTACCTTTGGTTCGTTGGATGCATTTAAAGAAGCATTTACAAAATGTGCAGTGACCACATTTGGTTCTGGTTGGGCCTGGCTGGTTCAAAATGCAGACGGCAGTCTTGAGTTGCTGAGTACCAGTAATGCAGGTTGTCCTTTAACTACGGGGCAAAAACCTTTATTAACATGCGATGTCTGGGAGCATGCTTACTATATTGATTATCGTAATGCCAGGCCCAAATACCTGGAAGCATTTTGGGCATTGGTTAACTGGGAATTTGCGGCTGCAAATTTCACTGCATAATATTTAATAAGGAACAAGGGTTTAATAAGTTCCAGAAGTTTGGCGCAGAATTTTGATTCCACAGGAGTGCCCATAAAATGAGCGCATAGCAGGACTACGCAACCATTTTATGGGTTCTTCTGTGGCGTTAAAAGGCC
>CAZDMC010000017.1:0-14768 GCA_964506335.1 uncultured Methylomarinum sp.
ATTCAACATCTACCTGCTGCCGGCGAAATGATCTTATTTGACCGAAGTTGGTATAACCGGGCAGGCGTAGAACATGTCATGGGATTCTGCACAGAAGCAGAACATCATGAATTTTTGCGTTCTTGTCCTGAATTTGAACGTATGCTGGTTCGTTCAGGCATAATTTTGATCAAATACTGGTTTTCTGTTAGTGATGAAGAACAAGAACGTCGATTTCAAGATCGTATTTACCACCCGACCAAGCACTGGAAGCTTAGTCCTATGGATTTGCAATCACGTTCTCGCTGGGTAGAATACTCGAAGGCAAAAGATGAAATGTTTGCACACACTGATATCAAGCAAGTGCCATGGTATGTAGTTAATGGAGACAATAAAAAACGCGCACGTCTAAATGTAATTACTCACCTGTTAAGCATGATTGACTACCAAGACTTATCTCCCGCTGCCGTGGAGCTACCACCGCGTCAGAATGATATTGGTTATATACGCCCACCCATTACCGACCAAAATTTTATACCTGAAATATACTGATTTTTATCAAAGGCGGATTAAACCCCTACTCCACCTTTTCAATAAACTCCAGGGCATTGCCATCAAGGTCACGACAAAATAATGCGCGCCGTCCAGACATGCTTAAAGTATAGTTAACACCCCCTTTATCCAATGCCTCTTTCACTTTTTCCAGATCAAGCACCATAAAAGCTATGTGGCGATCTCTGCCGCCGTGTTCTGGACGACCTGTGGTAGGATCAGGATTATCTAATTCCAGCAAATGAAGTTGTTGATTACCAATTTCTAGCCAGGCACCCGGGAAAGGCAAGTCTGAACGTTCTAGCTGTTTTAAACCAATGACCTGAGTATAAAAATCAAGCGAAGCCTGGGTGTCTGAAACTATCAGGCTGGAATGATGGATATGTAAAATGTTTTCTGTCATAAGAAAGATACTAAAGTTATTTGTATCTACTCCGCGTATTTGAAGCCAGAGGTGTAGCTTATTGATTTATCAGGACGGGTAAATACATCCATGTAGCTCTCTGAAACATCTGACCACCCAGGATGGTCTGTAGTAAAGCAATGCAGGAGCAATTGCCGAGGAGCAAAAACCGGCCTGTTTCAGAAGCCTGATAAACCAACAACCTACACCCCTGACAGAATCATGGTGAATAGTTACAGTTATTTTAAAATTAGGCACGAGACATATATTTAGCTGTGTCGCTATTAACCTTTATGATTTCACCCGTTTCAATATATTCAGGCACCTGCACTTCCAGCCCAGTGTTTAATTTCGCCGGTTTGGTACGATTGGTTGCACTTGCACCTTTCATGGCTGGCGGTGTTTCTATAATTTCTAAAGACACCGTGGTGGGTAGCTCAATACCTAAAGGTACATCATCCAGTAACAACATAATAATACCTTCCAGACCTTCTGTTAAATATCCAAGCTGGCCTTCAAGATCTTCGCTATTCAGGGTATATTGTTCATAGCTTTCAAGGTTCATAAAAGTATAACTATCACCCTCCTGATAGGAATATTGCACCATTAGCTTGGCACAGTCAGCCTCTTTTAAAAAATCATCCCCTTTATAGCTTTCATCTATTTTTTGTTTGGTTTTCATATGAAGCAAACGGATTTTATAAAGAGTAGAAGCACCACGGGACGTCGGGTTTCTTACTTCAATAGTTTTTACGGTATAGGGCTCACCTTTTATTTCTACAGCAGAACCTTGTTTTAAATCACTGGCTTTAGGCACAGGGCTATCCTCTTTTTTTTAGGCTTGTTAAGATTAATGAATTATACTGGTAGCAATAAAATTGCGTTGACTTTGTTCGATAAATGAATTCAATTGCGTTGTTCACTCTTAAAAAAACTGACTTAAAAGGGTTTAACTATGTTTTGTTGCACCTGTGGTAATCAATTGCTTCCAAATGTCAATTTTTGTGCAGAATGTGGCAACAAAGTACTGGTAAATGTTGTGAATTACAACAAATTACAAAAAATCAATCATTTAATGTGCTATGAAGGCAAGCCATTTAGTGGTTCTGGTATTGCTTATTATGGCAATGGACAAAAGAAAAATGAAGAAACCTTTGAAGATGGCCTGGGTAATGGAATATGGACATACTGGTACGAAAATGGACAAAAAGCACAAGAAATTTGTTACTTAAATAACCAGTTTGATGGTTTTGAAAAAGAGTGGTACGAAAATGGCCAGCAAAAAACTCAAATAGCCTGGTCAAAAGGCCAGCTCAATGGTTGCTGGATTTCCTGGTACGAAAATGCTCAAAAAGAGGGCGAAGTTAGCTATCGTAGCGGTAAAAAGCATGGCTGTGAAACGCTTTGGTATGAAAGCGGGCAAATGTATTCCAAAGGCAACTGGGAAATAGGTGTGCAAGTCGGACATTGGATCGCATGGAAAGAAAATGGTCAAAAGAAATGGCAAGGCACTTGTAAAAAGGGTGAGATTGTTTTGGAATAACCCCATCTCCACGATGATTAATAAACACCGAGTAAATATAAACTTTATGATTTTAAAGAGAAAACACCATGTTTTGTCATAATTGCGGTACTAAATTACCAAAAATAGGGAGTGTCAATTTTTGTCCGGAATGCGGCAAAGCAGTAATGAACAAAGTAGTTAATCGGCTGATTGAAAGAGACAAAGGACTTCAATACGAACCGGGGCACGATCAGCCTTTTAGTGGAAAATTTATTTCCCGTTATGCTAATGGACAGATAGAAAAAGAAATTCACTACAAAGATGGCCTGGCGGAAGGCTTGTTTACTGCCTGGCATTCCAATGCTCGCAAAGAAAGCGAAGGTATTTTTAAAAAGGGACAACAAGAAGGCTTGTGGACCTGGTGGAATGACCAGGGTCAGCAAATTATAGAAAAATATTATAAAAATGGGGTTAAGCACGGCTTATGGATTGACTGGCACGAAAATGGCCAAAAGAAAGTGGTCGGAAATTTTAAACATGGAAAGAGAGAAGGTTTAATTACTATCTGGAATAAAGATGGCAAGAAAATCAGTGAAACAATGTATAAAGATGATGAAAGAGTGAATTAATCACACTCTATTTTACTATGTCAAAAACTAACAATAATAGAAAACCTGCTGGCGTAGGTTATTTAATCAACAGTATCCAGACTCTATTTGTGGGAATGCTCAGAATCTGGACTATCCCCATTGTATTGATGCTCAGTGTGGCTTCTGGTTTCACTACTTTTTATGGCTTGTCCCATTTTATTACTGACTGGATTGCGTTAGTCATTACCGTGGCTATTCAGTCTATTATTATTATCTGTTCGCTTGAAATAGCAGGAATTCATTGGAAAGCAAACCGGGTGCGTTATGCTTCTGTGGTTTTATCGCTGTTAATTGCTTTAACGGCTTCGATTTCATTTTCTTATTTCAAGTTTTACGAAATTTCACAGCAAGACAGCATTCATATTAATCGTCTGAATGAGCTAAGACATACTATTAAAGCGTATCTGGGGCAAATTTTAAGCATCAAAGGTGATGTCATAAAACAGCAACATGCTGAATTAAAAAAAGCATCTGACGAAGCCGCCCAGGCTTATTTTGGAACACATCCTTTAATTACTGGCGGCTATAAAAATCAGGTAGGGGATGGTCCTTTTTATAAGCACTATAAGAAAATGTATGAAGAAAAAAAAATAAAACAACAAGATCTTGATCTTGAGTTTTCTGCGTTTGATAAAAAAGTCCAGCAATTACAAGGCAGTTTAAGTGATTTAGATGTCGCCAAAGATCTTGAAATCTCTTATTACCATGTTTTGACTAATTATCAGGAAGTACAATTACAAATAGGGCAATTGTCCAGCTATATTGGGCTAGGCTTACCCGAAGCGCCTTTATTAATGACTTATAAGCAATTCACCGCCGATGTCACACCCTCTGTCACCATGTGGCAAGGCTTTTCTTTGTTTGCCTTTGTGTGCGCGGCTATGGTCGATTTTTTTACCGTATTGCTTTCTTATCGCCTTGAATTTACCGCGCCCGGACCTTTAACCTCTGATGAAGAAGATCTGGTTTTTGAATGTTTAAGACAATTTACCGAATTCACTATTAATAATAATGACGAACTGCAAATGGTCATTGAAAAAACCGATATAGAAAAAGCCCGGCGATATTCAGATTTATCCCGAATGTTTGCCGTAGGTTTATTACTGAATCGTGGTTTTTTAAGAAAACTGGATCATAGAACCGTGGAATTTGCCCCTAACCTGTATCCGCTGATTGCAGAAAAAATGGCTGATAAAATCAATCAAATAAAAGCCGCTTCATTAGCTAGCCAACAGGTAGATGAAAGTTTATGAATAATACTGTAACAAATATAGATAGCTGGCTTGTCAATAGCTCTGCCGATATAGAAGATGTAAATGAAATATGGGAAGCGGGTTTTGCAGCCGACCGGCAATTAGTTATTAGTAAAATAGGCACTTATGAAAAGGTTTTTTTAAGACCTAAAAAATTTACCAAACACTTTTATCACAGCCTTTTTCCACTCACTATTGAAGAATGGCATTGTGCTGACCAGGTAAAACTTTATGACGATTTTTGTACACTGGACATCACCCTGGACATTCGTTTTCAGCCCACTTTTGAGTATGCCCGTAGTCATATGGAAATACTGGCAGAGCTTAATAACCATATAAAGAAAACCTATCAGGGTCTAGTGCTTGATAAAGTCAATCGAGAATTACTGAATTTGTCTGATGGCTCTTGGGTACAAAAGGGTTTGAAACCTATTGAAAAAAAGATTGAATTATTAATCAGCGAAATGCTGATTTTACAAAACATTCAATCCCAGGTTATTTGCAGAATTAAATCCAGCTTTGAAGAATTTCCTGATGTTAAATTCGCCAAAGAAAATGTTTACCTCTGTGTGCTCAAAAAGAGTTTTGAATTTAATGAGCAAGAAAATGAAGCATTATTTAGACAGCAGCAAGCACAAGAAAAACTCAAGATTGAGCATAAAAGAAAACAGTTTAAACAGCTTAATGAACTAGCCGAATTAGATAGACAGAAACAGGCATTACATGCCGAAAATAATAAACGCCTTTTGGAAGATAAGGAGTTGCAACAACTTGATGAATATAAAATCAGAAAAAAAATTCATCTGGATAAAATCAGACATCACCAAAGTATTAAAGCGTTAGCCCTAGTGGAAGAGCTAAAAGAAAAAGATAGTCAGCAGACTTTAATCAGAGAACACGAAGAACAGGATAAAATGAATCTGATCACTCATCAGATGAATCTCAAAGAAAGAGAATTGGATGCAGAAATTGCCGACTATGAAAAAGAACAGGCTAGCTGGAGAGAAGCCAAGAGTAAATCACATTCTGAAGAGCTTGATCAAAAAAATCGCCTGAAGCAATTAGAATTTGACACCGACGTAGGCTTCAAACAGCGTTATGAATTACAACGTATTGCCATGCAAGAAGAAAGTTATGCCGTTAGAAAAAATGCAGACCTCTACCTTAGAAGAGAAATTGAGTTATTAGAATTAGAAAAGAAACGCCTGGCGCTGCAATTAACCATTAAGAGTTATAAAGACAAGGAAAAACAGGATATTGTAGATAATGGCTAACACAGCCATTATCCTTTTGCCCTGTCATTAAAATAATATGGAAAAACAAAATAAACTACTGAATGCCTTTACCAACAGTTTAGGAGCAGAAATCTGGACGATAATGTAGCGCTTTTTTAAATCATTGGCGAACTCAAACATTCAGTCATTAAAGGTAAAATAGTCATGGAAAATTGTCGAAAAATATTGCAACATGGCATCCAGGAACTTAATATTCCGACAAATGACAAAGTATTGGAATTATTGCTGGCTTTCATAAAACTCATTAAAAAATGGAATAAAGCTTATAATTTAACGGCACTAAGAAACCCAGACGATATGGCTCGTTTACATATACTGGATAGTCTGACCGTGTTACCGTTTATAAAAGGACGGCGAGTTGCAGACATAGGGACAGGCGCAGGTTTACCGGGCATACCGCTGGCTATTTTTTTACCCGATGTCGAATTTATTCTGGTTGATTCCAATTCAAAAAAAACTCGCTTTGTGCAGCAAGTAATCTTAGAATTAAAACTAAAAAATGTGACTGTATTACATAAGCGTGTTGAAGACATGCAAACTGAATCCGCTTTTTCCACCGTTATTATGAGAGCATTTGCAAACCTGCAAGATATTATGCAATTAACCCGACATTTAGTAGAGCCACACGGTATTTTATTAGCCATGAAAGGCAAACAACCCACTGCGGAACTTGCCAGTATGAGTATTCCATATTCAATTATTCCTGTACACGTCCCCGATGTGGAAGCAGAAAGATGTTTAATCCAGATAAACGGGTTGTCTGAAAATGGGTAAAATCATTGCCGTTACCAATCAAAAAGGGGGCGTAGGAAAAACCACTACCAGCGTTAATTTATCAGCCTCTCTGGCTGCGACCAACCGTAAAATATTGCTTATTGACCTGGATCCCCAGGGTAATGCAGCGATGGGATGTGGCATAGACAAAGAACAGGTGGAATATTCCAGTTGCGAATTATTACTGGAAGAGGTTCCAGTATCTGAAATTATTATTAAAAATGAACGCCTGGGTTTCGATATTATTCCAGGTAATTCTGATTTAACTGCAGCAGAAATACAGCTGATGAATGTCATCAGCAGAGAGCGGCGTCTTGCAGACACTTTGTTGCAAATACAAAACGATTATGATTATATTTTTATTGACTGCCCTCCTTCTTTAAATATGTTAACACTCAATGCCATGGTGGCTGCTAATAGCGTGTTAATTCCCATGCAATGCGAATATTACGCATTAGAAGGACTATCAGCATTATTGTCTACCTTGAAAAGTATTCAGGACAGAATCAATCCTACCTTGCATCTGGAAGGTATACTAAGAACCATGTTTGATATCAGAAGCCGATTGACCAAAGAAGTTTCAGATCAATTATTAGACTATTTCAAGGATGATGTTTTTAGAACTTGTATCCCTCGTAATATACGTTTAGCAGAAGCACCCAGTCATGGCTTGCCTATTATGCAATATGACAAAAGATCCCGGGGAGCCGTTGCTTATCTAGCATTGGCCGGTGAAATGATAAGAAAAGAAGAGAAAAAATAAATGGCTGCAAAAAAACGTGGATTAGGAAGGGGACTGGATGCCTTATTAGGTGATGTTTCACCAAGAACCGCAGAAAAAACTCAACAGCTGCAAACCTTACCGATAGAGTTTTTACAAAGAGGTCAATATCAACCGCGCAAAGATATTAACCCTGAGACTCTGAAAGAACTAGCTAATTCCATTAAGGCGCAAGGTATTATCCAACCGATTGTAGTCCGTTTAATCACTAAGGATAAATATGAAATTATCGCTGGAGAACGACGATGGCGAGCGGCTCAATTAGCTGCTTTGCAAGAAATTCCTGTGGTCATTAAAGAAATTGATGATCGAAGCGCAATGGCCATAGCACTGATTGAAAATATTCAGCGAGAAGATTTAAATGCGCTGGAAGAAGCAGAAGCGCTAAGACGGTTGCTGGATGAGTTTGAAATGACGCATCAACAAATTGCTGATGCCGTAGGAAAATCCAGAGCGACAGTGTCTAATTTGCTAAGACTCCTAGACTTACAAGGTGAAGTAAAAAACCTTTTGGGAAAAGGTCAATTAGAAATGGGGCATGCCAGAGCGCTATTGTCTCTACAGGGCGACAAGCAAGTTGTATTAGCCAATAAAGTGGTCAATCAAGGTTTAACAGTTAGAGCCGTTGAAAAATTAATTAAAGAACAGAGTAAGGAACATAAACCCGTAGCCAATAAACCTGATACCGATACCGTAAGACTGCAAGAAGAATTAACAGAAAAAACAGGTGCCAAAGTTACCATCAACCACCAAAACAATGGTAAAGGAAAACTGGTTTTTAACTACACCAGCCTGGAAGAACTGGAAGGAATCATTGGCCGGATTCGGTAAATTGAGCAAATCAGAGATGCCCATTCAAATTAAAAAATAGCTGATTTATCTCATAGTCTGCACCATCACGATTAACATCTCGTTTAGAAAAACGATAAGAAAGATCAACTGTCATATAACGATTGATTAGATACCGACCCCCCACTATAGTATCTGAAGAGTCATCATTAACCGGTTTTATTATGGTCGAGCAGGTAAAATCAATTGATTATATAAGTCGCCAAGTAGGGTTTATTGAAAAATAAAATGATGAAATGTTGAATGAAGTTTTAAGCATACTATCAAAATGCATACGCTGGATTCGCATAATAAGATAAGAGGACGATTCTTTTTAAAAAAGAAAAATATTACTTTTTTAGCTCGGTCACAATAACATCAATATTATTGTTTCTTAATTTATTTTTAACAGAAACCACATGGGATGAATGGCTAAAAGGCCCCAGTCTAACTCTATTCCAGACTGCATTTCCGACTTTAGCCTGTTCTATTCTTGATTCAATGCCCAACAGTGCAAGACGTGCTTTTAATTTATCTGCTTCCGAAAAGTCTCTAAAGGCACCGGCCTGCATAATGTATTGCGCCGCTTTTCCTTTGCCAAACTGTTCTTCTCGACTACGGGTATTAATTTCATAATCAGGGACTATGACTTCTGTGTCTGGAAGAATCGTATAAAAATCAAAGCGGGGTTCTTTAGGTTTTAAGTTTTGGTGTTTAGGTACAGACTTAGGCTTGTGTGTTTTTTTAGCCACTGAAATAGTGTTTGATTCTTGCTCTTCCTCAACTTTAGGCGCTGAATTATTTAAAAATATTAAAAAAAATACAAACAGAGCAATTAAAATCAGTATTAATAGCCATTTCCACCAGGCAACAAATACTTGTTGAGGCTTTTTCTTGTTTTGATTGGCTCTGTATTTGTAATCTCTGGCCATTACATAGACTCAGGGGTATTAATATTCAAAAGACTTAAACCATTGGCGAGTATTTGTTTGGTCACTGCAATAAGATTTAAACGTGCATTACGAATGTCTGCGTCTTCTACCAAAAATTGATGAGCATTATAATAAGTATGGAAATTATTGGCTAACTCGCGTAAATAATGGATAAGCTGGTGCGGCTCATGCTGTAATGCCGCGCGTTCAAGGGTTTCTGCATATTTAGATAAGGTCGTCAACAGCACTGTTTCATGTTCCTCTGTCAATTTATCCAGGTTTTCCATACCTAAAATCAAATTTCTTTCCCAGCCTTTTTCATCAAGCTGACGTAACACACTGCAAACTCGGGCATGAGCATATTGTACATAAAACACAGGGTTTTCATTGGTCTTGGCGGTTGCCAACTTTAAATCGAAATCCATGTGTTGCTCGGATTTACGCATCACATAAAAAAAGCGTGCCGCATCTGTGCCCACTTCACTGCGTAATTGACGTAAAGTGACAAATTCACCGGAACGTGTAGACATCGGTAATTTCTCTTTACCACGATACAGTATGGCAAATTGAACCAGTTTTACAGTTAATTTAGAATCATCAGCCCCTAATGCTTTCATCGCGGCTTTAACTCTGGGAATATAGCCGTGATGATCAGCACCCCATATATTAATAATCTGATCAAAACCACGATCCAGTTTATTCATATGATAGGCAATATCAGAAGCAAAATAGGTGGTCTGACCATTTTCTCTAACCACAACACGATCTTTATCATCCCCTAAACGGCTGGATGCAAACCAGCTTGCTCCGTCTTTTTCATAAATATAACCCGCGTCATTCAAGCGTTTTAAGGCATCTTGAATTGAGCCATTCTCCATCAATTTTCTTTCAGAAAACCACTCTTGATAGCTTACTCCAAATTCTTCAAGGTCTTCTTTAATATCATCAAGGATAACCGATAAACCGGCTTGAAATACATCATGGTAAAGTGATGTGCCCAATAAGGTTTTTGCCCTGTCGATGAGTGCATCAATATGCTCCTCTTTATCCCCACCCTGAGTTCCATCAGCGGGAATATCTTCTAGCACCAATTCTGCTGGTCTACGATATTCGTTGCCGGTTTTCTTATGAATATTAAAAGCAATATCCCGAATATAATCCCCTCGATAACCATTACTAGGAAAAGTAACAACCTCGCCACATTCTTCCAGATAACGTAACCAGATGCTAGTTGCTAAAATATCCATTTGCCGCCCGGCATCATTGACATAATATTCTTTAGAAACCTCAAAACCGACTGCACTTAATAAATTGGCAACGGCTGAACCGTAGGCAGCTCCTCTACCATGCCCTACATGAAGAGGGCCTGTTGGATTGGCCGAAACAAATTCCACTTGCACTTTAGTACCAACTCCAATTTGGCTTAAACCAAACTGATTACCTGCCTCATGAATATGTTTAACAATCTGAAACTGAGCATCGGCTTTAATAAAGAAATTGATAAAGCCTGGACCTGCAATTTCTACTTTCGATAATACTGAATCATCGGGAAGCAATGAAATGATTTTTTGGGCTAATTGTATGGGATTTGATTTAGCGGTTTTTGCCAGAATCAAGGCAAGATTTGTGGCAAAATCACCATGCTGCTTATCTTTTGTGCGTTCAATATTAATTTGGGGAGTTGAATTTTTATCCAGAATACCTTCAGATTTAAGACTTTCAACCGCTTGTTGAAGCAGAGTTTCCAGCGTTTGTTTCATTATAATGAGGCGACTAAGGTCTAACGAGCTCTGTATTATCCATGAAAAAATTATATTTCGCTAATGAGCTTTTAATTTTAGGTAAAATAAATGCTAAATCATAGTACTTAGATTCGCACAATCACTGACGCAACTGCCTCATCAACTGATGCGCACGTTTATCGGCCCCTGAAGGAAGACTGCTGGCGGAACTACTTAACCATACTTTAATATCATTCCATAGCACCGAGGCCTGAAGGTCGCGGAGCAACATGTGATATCCATTTTCATATAAAGCAATAGTGTGATGATTAGCTTCACCCTCTTTTTTTAAATTTTGCAGAAATTGGTAAGTGGGTTTTTTTGGAATGATTTCATCTTTTTCGCCATAAAGTAACAGGGTTTTTGTGGAAATAAGGCTTGCACTCAACAGTGCCTTATCCATTAAATTGGTCAAGCCATAAAGACTTTCTACCCGGGTTGCTTTGATAACCAGCGGATCTTGACCTAATGCTCTTAACATGTCGATATTATCTGATGGCTTAATCTCCAGTTTATTTCCGGTTAAAGTCAGCCAGGGCATAGTATGAGATAAAGTCCACAAAAGCATGTTTTGGTACCAGGGCATCGTTTGTCTTCCCCATACAGCTGGAGCAACCAGGATAATTCCAGCGATAGGCAGTTGTTTGATTTGAGTCACTGTAGAAATAACGACTGCGCCGCCCATACTTTCGCCTAATAGATAAATGGGAATATCAGGGTGTTTATTTTTAACTAACTGGATAAAACATGCTAAATCAGCAATAAAAGTATCTATACCTGCCCATAATCCGCGATTAGGCGTATCACCAAAGCCTCTTTGGTCGTAGGCATAAGAAATAGTCTGATGTTGCTTAAAATAATTTCCCGCCTGTTGAAAAAAATTACTGTAATCATTAAAACCATGCAAGGCAATCAGTACATTCTTTATATCCTGTTCAGGCGATTGCCATGTTTTTAACGGTAGTTTTGTGCCATCTGGGGTGATAAATAAATCATTGGCAATGTGCGCGGTTGTTATAGGAAGTTTTGAGGGATGAATCATTGGAGTGCAGGCCAGTAAATTTGACAAAAACAGCAAGAAAATCAGCCTTAATATACACTTCATGTTTGAGAATACCCCATTCAAGTGCATAGATTGTTGTGATGGGCTAGGCGTAAAACAGCCGTAATATTAAAATATTTCAATGCTTTATAACAACGCCCATCGCGACAAGCTGTGTGCTTGGGTGGGGAATTCTTGAGCATGAAGAGTATACACCTTTATCAGAATAGTATTTATGCTCTTTCAGCATTGAGCAAATCAATAATCGCAGATGTTTCAGGACGGGTACCTCGCCAGCAATAAAAAGCTTCAGCCGCTTGTTCTACTAACATGCCCAGGCCATCCAGACTTTTTTTTGCGTTCTGCGCCCGCCCCCATAATACAAAAGCGGTGGCTTGGTTCGCATAAGCCAGATCATAACAAGATCCGTTTTCAGTGAGAATATGCTCGGCTAAAGGCGGTAATTTTCCCGACAAACTGGCCGAGGTTGCATTTAATATCAAGTCAAATTGAGCATTGCCAATTTCCTCATAACCACAGCCTTTAATATCGCCTAATTGCGAAAATTCATGGCTTAGAGTTATCGCTTTTTCTACGGTACGATTAGCTATCACAATGTGCCTGGGCGATTGTTGCATCAGCGGTTCAATAATACCTCTGCTGGCACCGCCTGCACCTAAAATCAGAATTTTACTGTCTAATAAGGCCATGGAATGGTTATTGGTTAAATCAGCGACCAAACCAATGCCGTCGGTATTTTCGCCTAATAAAGTGCCATCTTCTTGTAAAATCAAGGTATTAACCGCTTTACTAATTTTTGCACGTTTTGATAGCTGATCTGCACGTTGCCAGGCTAGCTGTTTTAATGGGACGGTGCAATTTAGACCCTTACCCCCTTGCTGGAAAAATTGCTGAACAGCGGATTCAAACGATTCAGCAGGAACATCTTGTGCCACATAACTCATTTGTTGCTGTGTTTGTTCTGCAAATAATTGATGTATCCGGGGTGATTTACTGTGATTAATAGGGTGGCCAAAGACTGCATATTGATCACTATGAGGCATTAGATAACCATTGTGCAGCAGATTTAGCATAATAAGTCAGTATGGCATCACTGCCTGCCCTCTTAAAAGCCAGTAATGATTCCATCACCACTTGTTTTTCATCCAGCCAGCCATTGATAGATGCGGCCTTTAGCATGGCATATTCTCCACTCACCTGATAAGCCAATGTCGGCACCGCAAATTGTTCTTTAGCTCGGCGAATGATATCCAGATATGGCATACCCGGTTTAATCATAATCATGTCAGCGCCTTCTTGTAAATCCAGTTGAATTTCTCGTAAGGCTTCATCAGAATTGGCCGGGTCCATCTGATAGCTGTATTTATTACCTGTCCCCAGATTTCTTGCCGAACCTACTGCGTCTCTGAATGGCCCATAAAAACTGGAGGCATATTTTGCAGAATAGGCCAGAATTTGGGTATTAATATGATTATTTGATTCTAAAATAGAGCGGATGACCCCAATTCGACCATCCATCATATCGGATGGCGCAACAATATCCACCCCGGCTTGTGCATGTGACAAGGCTTGTTTAGATAAAACTTCAACCGTTTCATCATTCATAACATAGCCTGCATCATTGATCAGCCCATCTTGCCCATGTGTGGTAAAAGGATCTAATGCAACATCAGTGATGATTCCCAAGTTAGGTATGGATTTTTTTAAGGCGCTTACACAGCGTTGAGCCAACCCATCCGGATTATATGCTTCACGGGCATCAGCCGTTTTTTTATCAGTGGCTATTACCGGAAATAGTGCAATTGCCGGAATGCCTAATTGTTCAACCTGACTGGCCTCTGCCAATAGTAAATCAATTGACAGTCGTTCTACACCTGGCATTGAAGCTATTTTTTCTCGTTTATTATTACCCTCAATAACAAACATTGGATAGATAAGATCATCAGCAGACAATGTATTTTCTCGCATTAAACGACGTGAAAACTCATGGTAGCGAAGCCTTCTCATTCTTGTTTTTGGAAAAACGAGGGTATTCAGCGCAGAATTTTCCATGGATTATGTTTAATTCATTAATAAAATTAAGCGTAGATTTTAGCACTTGCTGAAAGGTTGGTGTAAACTATGACCTCTTCATTCTTATCGAAAGATAATCGGCTACTCGAAAACACGGTGCGAAAACACGGTGTAATACTTCTAAAGGCGCGGAGATTTTTATGAAAAACCAGAGTTTTAAAAAACTTTTTTTATTGGCTGCTTTAGTTTTTGTGCCAGTTTTTAGTTCAGTGGCTGCTGAGTTAACGACGCCTCAAATTATCATTCAGAACACCTCAAATGAATTAAAAATAAAGCTTCAGAATGAAGCATTTATTCATGACTTTAGGCAAGTCAATGCTTTTGTAGATAAGGTGATTAACCCGCACGTAGACTTTAAGCGTATTTCTGCTTTAGTGCTTGGCAAGTTATGGAAAAAAGCCAGTAAAGAGGAAAAGAATCAGTTTACAAAAGAATTTAAAATCCTTTTAGTTAGAACCTATTCTCGCGCATTCATCGGTTTTAAAGACTGGTCTGTGCGTTTTCTGCCTTTGAGAGCAAAAGAAGGTGCAAAAAAGATTTTGGTTAAAACGGAAATCTTGCAACCTGGCATTCAACCCTTGGCGATAAATTACAGAATGGTCTTATCTAAAGGCCAGTGGAAAATGTACGACATCTTGATCGAAGGTGTCAGTCTTGTGCATAATTACCGAACCTCAGTCAAAGGGGAATATAGAAAATCAGGGTCTATCAGCGGCATTATACAAAACCTGGCTAACCGAAATTCTATAGCGCTATCAAAAAAAAATAAGTCATAAAAACCTTTTTAGACTTTCTATACACAATCTGAATAAAAAGTCTTTGTTAAAGTGTATCTACTCAGCGGATTTGAAGCCAAGGGTGCAGGTTGTTGATTTATCAGGACGCGTGAATACATCCATG